>DAORVZ010000058.1:0-8006 GCA_035434005.1 Lacunisphaera sp. | reverse complement strand
GGAAGCGTCCCAGTGACCGTTAAAAGATAGCTGGGTGGATGGTGGTTCCGCTGCCAGTGAAGGCAGTGGGAAGTAGAAAACCCAAGAACCACCACCCGTGAAAAAACACAACAAGCCAGCCGCGTCGGCGCAAGCCTCTGCGGTGGAGAACCAAGAACTTTTCCTGACCCTGGTGCGCGACAGCCTGCGCAGCGTTGCCGAGCAAATGCTGCTGGAGGAGGTCGCCGCCCTGTGCGGACCGAGTCATTATCCGCGGCCAGGGGCGGCGTATCGGCGCGCCGGCAGCGAGCGCGGCACCTGCCACGCCGGCGGGCGCCGCGAGGCGATCATCCGGCCGCGGGTGCGCAAGCTGGCCGGCGATGGCACGGAGGAGGAGCACAGGCTCGCGAGCTACGCGGCCATGCGGACGCCGAGCAACAACGCCGCGGCGGTCGTCACCGCGTTGCAGGCGGGCATGAGCACGCGCAGCCAAGAGTGGGCCAGTGAGGGCGTGATGAGCAAGTCGGCGGCCTCCCGGCACTGGATCAAAGCCACGGCGGCCAAGATCACCGAAGTGCGGGAGCGCGACCTCCGGAAAATGGCCTTCTTCGGACTCATGCTCGATGGCGTGTGCTTGGGCGACGGCGCGGTGGTGGTGATCGCCTTGGGCCTGCGTGCCACCGGGGAAAAGGTCCTCCTGGACTTTGAGGTTGGGGCCAGTGAAAACGCGGTCGTCTGCACCGCGTTGGTCGCCCGTTTGCAGCGCCGAGGCTTCGGGCCGCCGGCCGGCAGCCGCCTGTTGGCCGTCCTCGACGGCGCGGCCGCCTTGCAGACGGCGGTGCTCACGCTTTGGCCCACCGCAGTCATCCAACGCTGCCTCGTCCACAAAGAGCGCAATCTCTTCGGCTACCTGCGCAAGGGCGACCAGGCCGAGGCGAGGCGCTTGTGGCGACGGTTGCGCCTGGCCCAGGGCGAAGCCGCCGGTCGCGAGGCGCTCGCCGCCTTGCAGGCCTTCCTCGCCCCGCTCAACGCGGCCGCCTCCGCCAGTCTCGCCGAGGCCGGCGACCAATTGATTGCCCTGCACAAGCTCAACGTCCCGGCCACCCTCCACGTCTCGCTGCTGTCCACCAACGCGATTGAAAATGTCATGCGCAACTACCGCGCCCAGACCGCCAAGGTCTCCCGCTGGCGCCTGGAGACCGACCAGATCTCCCGCTGGACCGCCACCGCCCTCCTGCATGTCGAACGCCGTTTCCACCGCATCAAAGGCCACGCGGACCTGCCTCAACTCCTCGCCGCCCTCGCCCTGCCTTAAATCAATTCCGGAAGTGGAGGGGCGGAGCCCCTCCACACCTCCCCGAGCTTTATTGCTCTTGTCCCATCCACCAATCCCTGAAACCAATCCCGTCACTGTCATCTATCCCGCTCTTTTAACGACGCCTGGGACATCCCCGATTCATATCATCACGTCTCCGCTTCCTTCGTCAGCTCCAGCGCCAGCGTCCGCACGCCCTTGAGGTCCGTCTTGCCGGTGCCGAGCATCGGGATCTTTTCCACTTTGCGGAGAATCTTCGGCACCCAGAGATTCGGCAGGCCGGAGTCGAGCAGCTTCGTGCGAAGTTGCTCGATCGTGATGTCCTGCGTCGTGAGCACCACCAGCGCCTCGCCCTTCGTGGCGTCGGGAATGCCCGTGATGGCCACCGCCGGGCCGTCGGTCTGCTCCAGGCCGAGGAGATCGACGCAGCGTTGCTCGATCGTGCCGTGCGGCACCATCTCGCCGCCGATCTTGGAGAAGCGGGAAAGCCGCCCCTCGATGAAGAGGAAGCCGTCGTTGTCGAAGCGTCCGAGATCGCCGGTCACGAACCAGTCGCCGTCCTTGATCGCGGCGGCGGTCTTCTCCGGGTCCTTGAGGTAGCCGGGGAAGACATTCGCTCCCTTGAGCCAGAGCATGCCGGTCGAGTTCATGGGCAGCTCCTCGCCGGTGTCGGGATCGACTATGCGCGCAGTCATGCCCGGCATCAGGCGACCGACTGCACCGGTGCGCTTGCCGAGCTGCTCGGCGGCGGTCGAGGTCGTGATGGGCGGGTTGTGCTGGTTGATGTTGGTGGCGGGCGTCGTCTCGGTGAGCCCGTAACCCTGCAAAATCTCGATGCCGAACTGGCCGAGGAAGGATTCGTAGAGGTCCATCGTCAGCTTCTCCGCGCCGGTGACGACGAGCGTGAGCGACTTGAGCTCCTCCTTGGTGGCCTTCTTGAGGAAGGGCCGCACAAAGGTCGGGGCGCCGAGCATGACGGTCGCCTGTTCCTGCTGGATGGCCTCGACGATTTTCTTGGTGTCGAGCGGGCTCGGCACGGTGATCACCTTGCAGCCGCGCAGCAGCGGATACCAGAGCGTCACTGTGAAGCCGAAGGAATGGAACACCGGCAGGCAGGCCATGAGCACGGCGGTGTCTGGCAGGATGGAGAGCGAGGAAATCTGCGCGCAGTTGGCGAACAGATTGCGATGCGTGAGCACGACGCCCTTCGGCTCGCCCGAGCTGCCGCTGGTGAAGAGCAGCGCCGCCTCCTCGCGGTCGCCCACCTTGGGCAGGTCGAGCAGGTCGGCCACCCACTGGTTCGGCAGCAGCCACGCCGCCAGCAGCCACGGCACGATGGCTTTTTTGCCGCCGGCGGCCTCGATGGCCTGCTTCAGGTCGAGCGTGTTTTCCGGGAAGGGGAAATTCGGCACCTTGGCCCGCATGGCGTCGGCCGTGATGACGGTGCCGATCTCGCCGAGCTTGAGCGAGGCCTCGACGGCGGCCTTGCCGGCGGTGAAGTTCAGGTTGACCGGCACCTTGCCCGCGAAGGCGACCGCCAGATTGGCAATGTGGGCGCCCGCGCCCGGCGGGAGCACGATGCCGACGCGTTTTTCCGGCACGGTCCTCCGCAGGTGCCGCGACAGCGCCGCCGCCACGGCGAGCAGCTGCGCGGCCTTGATCGGCCGCCGCTCGGCCGTGCGGTCCACGATCTCCAGGTGCCCCGGCCGCTTGGCAAGCGCGCGCGCGATCTCGCGCCCGAGGTGACGCTTGAGCATCGGCCGCTCCTGAAAGGCCTGTTCCCCCACGTCGAGCATGGCCTTCCGCATGTGCGCGACATCGGCCCGCTCACCCGGGATCGGCGGGCCGAACACGACGCACACCGGCGTGGGCATCAGACGCGGCGATTTCCAGAGATAGCGGTTGCCCGCGAACGAATAGATGGAGCCCCACAGCCCGTCGATGGCCGCCGGCACCACCGGGACCTGGGCGTGTTTGACGATGGTCTCAAAGCCACGGCGCAGCTCCATCAGCTGGCCGGTGCGGGAGATGGCGCCCTCGGGGAAGATGCAGACCAGCTCGCCGGCCTGCAACGCGTCCCAGGCAAGGCGGATGCCCTTGAGCGGCTTGTTGGGATTGACCGGGATGACCCCGGCGGCGCGGAGCAGGAAACGCACGAGCGGGCTTTTAGCAAAGCCCTCAAAGGCCACGAAGCGCACCGGCCGGGGCGAGGCGATTTGCAGCACGACCGCGTCCACGTAGGACAGGTGGTTGCACAACACCAGCGCGCCCTCGGTCGGGACGTTATCGCGGCCCAGCACCTTCACCTGGTAGAAGATGCGGCCGACCAGACGCATGATCGTGCACGTTGTCTGGTGCGGCAGGTGGTAGAGCGCGTAGACCAGCATGGCCAGCGAGACGGCCGCCATCAGGAAGAACTGCGTGGGCACCGACCAGCCCAGCGCGGCATCGCTGGCCACCAAGCCGTAGATTCCGGCCGCCGCCATGCCGGCGACGCTGTCGAGCAGGCTCACCCCGGCCAGGATGCGGCCCCGGCGGTGGTCACCGGCCTTCTCCTGGATGAACGCGTAAAGCGGCACGAGGAAAAAGCCCGAGGAAAAGCCCGTCGCGATCAGCAGCACGGTGAACCGCGTCGTCCCCGGCGCCGTGAAGCCGAGCGCCACCAGCACGATGGTCAACATCGCCCCGCCGAGCGGGGCAAGCCCGAGCTCGACCCCGCGGCGCGACAACAGGCCCGCCAGCAGGTTGCCGACCATCGTGCCCACGCCGACCATCAGCAGGAGCTGGCTCGAGGCCAGTCCGGCACCGGGTCCGCCGTGCGTCAGCTCATAGCCCACCTGCTGGAGCAGGACTGTGGCGTAGCCGCCCACACCGTAGAAGAAGCAGATGCCCATCGTCGCCCGCCACAGGGGCCGCGTGCGCCACACCTCGGCCACGTCCGTGAAATGCCGCACCCACAGGCTCCAGCGGAACGGCTCCGCCGAGTGGGCCTTCGTCGGCTCCGCCACCTGGAAGAGCGCCCACGCGAGCACAGCCAGCACCGTCAGCACCCAGGCAGTGTTCTGCGCCGCCTGCCACGGGTCGCCGCCCGTCGAAAGCCAGTGCGAGAACATCGCCCCGCCGGCGAACGAGCCGACCAGGATCGCCGTGATGTTGAACATCTCCATGTAGCCCACCCAGCGCGACAGCTTCTGCGGGCCGACGTATTCGAGGAGGATGCCGCGCTTGGCGGGGGCCAGCACCGCCGTCTCGGCGCACAGCAGGAAAAAACACAGGATGGCGCCGTCAAAGGACTTTAGCCACAGCGCCGCCACGAGCAGCAGCATCACGCCGATCTGCGCGATGAGCGTGCCGTTGAGCACCGTGCGCTTGGGGTAGCGGTCGGAAAGCCAGCCGCAGATCGGGCCGAAAGCCACGTATGGCAGCACCAGCAGGGCCGCGATGATCGCGAGGATCGGCTTGGGGTCCACACCCTGGACGCGCGCCAGTTGCTGCGCGAGCGCGCCGAGCATCATCTTGGCGGCGCAATCGTTGAAGGTCTCCTGAGTCTGCGCCGTCAACAAAGCCGCGAGCGAAGCACGGGGTAATTTCATGCGGGGTTGCCCCGAAGCTGGGCATCCCACATGCTGCGGGCAAGACCTTCCTTTGCGGAGAGCTCAGCGCCCGCTGCGCTGCGATCCGGCCGGAGGCAGATCCTCCGGATTTCGCCAGCTCCGCAGATCGCGGGCGAGTGCGCCGAAGCCGTTGGGGAAATCGTTTTCCAGCCGGCGGAGGTCTCCGTGGTGCCGGCTCACCTCCTGCACCGCCCGCTGGATGCCGTGCGGCAGCGACGGCCGGTCGGTGCCGTAGACTTTCCATTTCAAGTCGCGCCGGGTGTAGGGCAGGCGGCCCGTCTGCTGGCCGGTCATCCACGCCGCTTCAGTGATGGAGGTATCGCGTCCGCACAGCAGCCACGCCTCGAGGGCCGGAACGCACATGCCCACGGCCCGCAGCACGCGTTCGCGGCCCTGCGCAGGGGGCAGGTTTTTGATCGCCCGGCGAAAGACCGCCCGCAAGCGACAGATCCGGCAATTGGGATGAAAGTAGCCCGGGGTCTCGTGCTCCCCCGTGTGGACGGGAGTGTCGTCCGAGTCCACGACGACCACCAGTCCGTCGGCCCGGGTGTTGAAATGGAGGTGCCGAAGGACGGCTGGCAGCACCAGCTCGACCGAAGGCCAGCCGCGCGCCCGCAGCGAGGGCGATATCTGGTTGAACCCCTGGCCCAGCACATAGCCGACCAGCACGCGCAGCGCAGCCTCGTCCACCGGCGATTCACTGAGCAGGGCGATGTTCATGGAATATCGTTCTAGTAATCATTCTCGTTCTCTCGTTTCGAGGGAGAAAGAGAACGAGTAAGAGAATGAGAACGATCGCTCATCACTCTCCCGGAATGCCGCCGAGGATGCCGCTATACCAGAGGTCGCCGAGGTGCGCCTCCTTCAGCAGGTCGCTCAGGTCCGTGCGCTCCGAGAGACGCATAAAGGTGGCCGAGTTGCCCGCCTTGCTCGCCAGAACGACTTCCTCGGGATGCTCCTTGAAAAGATCCAGCAGGTAGGGCGAATGCGTCGTGGTGATGACCTGGGCGGGCGCGCGTTCCAAGCCCGCATCCTGCGGATAGCTCAGCCGGTAGAGCGCATCGCGCACCTCGCGGAGCATCCGGGGATGCACGCCGCGATCCGCTTCCTCCAGGCACACCACCGACGGCGGCTGCGGGTCGTGCGCCAGGGCCAGCGTGGCCAACAGGTAGAGGGTGCCCTGCGACAGACTGTCGGCCGCGATGCGCTCCTCGCCCCCGACGAGCCGTGCGACCAGCTCCACGCGGTCGTCGCCAACCGCGCGCATCTCCAGCCCGGCGAACTCCGGCAGGATGCGGCAGAAATCCTCCTCGAATGCCTGCCATGCCGCCGAGTGCTGTTCGCGGCGCACGGCCAGCACGGCGGCCAGATTGCCGGCGTTGGAAATCAGCTCGGCCCCCTCGCTGCGTTTCGCGGGCACGGCCATCGCATAGTGGTCAAACAGGTAGGCGCGGATGCCCTGCAGCTGCGTGCGCAGTTCCGCCCACTGCCCTTCCCCGGCGATGCTCGGCGGGTGATCCACGACGAGCAGGTTGCAGACGAGTTCGTCTGAATTGCAGCCGAGAGTCACCCGGACTTGTTGGAACGGAGCGATGAAATGAAACTCGATCTGCGGCCCGTCCGGCAGTTGGCCCTTGAGCTCGTGGGCGTGCGTGACCGGCAAGCCCACCAAAGTGCGCAGCCGCAGCAAGGCCTGGATGAGGCTGGTCTTGCCGCTGCCGTTGGGGCCGACGAGCAGGTTGAACGGCTCCAGCCGCACCGCCGCCGAGCGCAGGGCCTTGAAGTTCTTGAAATGGACGGCGGCGATCACGGGGAAACCAATACGCGCCTGCGACCCGATTTCCAGACCTAGTTTTGCCCGCCATGCCTCAGCGTAGCGCGGCCATCAGGCGCATGCGCGACGACAGGCCGAACTTCCGCAGGCAGGCACTCACCTGATGTTTCACCGTGGGCTCGGCCTTGTGGAGGAACGAGGCGATCTCCTTGTTGCTGTAACCGGCGCAGACGTAGGCCAGCACGTGTTGCTCGGCCGGGGTGAGCGGTGCCGGGATGGGCGGCGCGCTCACCGGACGGGGCAGCAGGCAGTAGCGTTCGGCAACCATGGTCAGGGCAACAAAGGATCTGGGCGTCCCGCCGGAATTTCAGGAGCCGGCGAGGGCCTTGCCGATCTGGACATCGAAGGCCTCGCCGCGCAGCTCGGTGGAGATGACTCGGCCGGTGCGATCGAGAAGAAAGACCGCCGGGATGCCCTTGATTCCGAATTTCAGCGCGAACTCGTTTTTCCAGCCGAGATTGTCGAAATGCTGCGGCCAGGGCATCTGCTCGCGCTCAAGGAAGGCGAGGAAATGCTCCTTGGTCTTCACGCCGGACTGGATGCCCTTCTTAATGCCGCCGCCGTCGAGCGACACGCCGATGATCTCGAAGCCCTGGGCGTGATATTTCGCGTAGGCGGCCTTCACGTTGGGCATCTCCGCCATGCACGGCCCGCACCAGGTGGCCCAGAAATCCACGAGCACGACCTTGCCGCGCAATTGCGCGAGATCCACCTCGCGGCCGTCGGCAGCGGTGAATTTCATCTCGATCGTGCGGCCGAGATAACCGGCCTTGTCGAGCAGGGCGGCGGCCAGATCGGCCACCTCGGGGTTGGCGGCGCGATCCGCCGCGAGCTTTTGCATACGGGCGAGCGCGGCCGGGGTGTCCGTGTTCTCGAGCAGGTCGAGGTATTGCCGCTCATGGGAGCTGCGCATCCGCGAGGCCGGGTAGCGGATGGCGAAGCCGTCCACCAGAGGCTGGATGGCGGCGGCATCGACTGGGCGACCGGCCAGCCGGTCGGCCCGCGCCGCCTCAAGGCTGCGTTGCACCAAAGTGCTGTGCGCCTGCTCGACGAGGTCAGCCCGGATATCGGGCGTGGCCATGATTTCCCGGAGTTGCCGGAGCTCGCGCGCCTCGGCGGCGGCGCGCTCCGTCGCGCCCGGATAGGAGCGCCAGCGGGACATCTGGATGGAGCGCAAGAGGACTTCCCAGCGGCGGGCATCCTGCGGGTGCGCTGCGACGAACATCGCCGCCAGGGCGTCCAACTCGACGGCCTTGTCGCGCCA
>DAORVZ010000057.1:0-8017 GCA_035434005.1 Lacunisphaera sp. | reverse complement strand
AAGGAAGGAGTAGCGGGACTTGTTCATGGGGGATTCGCTCAATTATTGCGGTAAAGGGTGCGGTAGGCGGCGGCGCCGAGACCGAAGAAGGTGGCATAGAGGGCGGCGACAAACGCCAGGCCGCCGTAGAGCCAAAGCGGCGGGATGCTCGCGATGCTCTCGCTGACATAGCTGGTCATCCAACGGAGGACGTGGAAGAGCGCGGCGACCCCGGCGAAGCGTTCGCCAGCGGCGGCGCCCAGAGCACTGGTGTCGGCACCCTGGGTGATCAGGTAGAACGCGGCGATGGCGGCGCCGCTCACGCCGGTGGCGACGCCAAGGAAGGAAGCCTTCACGGCGCCGGGCCAGTAGGTCCAGGACTTGTGATACCAGGCGACCGCCGCCTGGTGCTCGATCGCGGCCAGCACGCGGGACTCCAGCGTGGCGGGCGCCCTGCGCAGCGGGAGGCCGCGCAGCTCACGGTGGACGAGCTGTTCGACCTGCTCGGACGAAAGCACGATCTGCGCGGCGCGGGCATCGAGCCGGGCCTGCAGGCGTGATTCGAAGCCGGTCGGCGCCTTGCGGGGCGGCAGGGCGCGCAGTTCGCGGTGGATGAATTTCTCGAGGTCTTCCGGTGTCATTTTTTCGTTCATGGGGCACCTTCAGGTTGCGAACCTTTCGTGGCTGGCGCCGCTGCGCACCAGGATCTTCGCGAGGGCCTCGCGGCCGCGCAGGATGTCGGTCTTCACCTTGCTAAGCGACACGCGGGTCTTTTTCGCGATGTCCTCGTAGGGCAGGTCCTCAAAATGATAAAGCACCAGCGGGATGCGCTGGTGGTCGGGCAGTTTCTCCAGGGCGCGCTCGACCCATTCGCGGCGCTCGGAGGAATCGACGCCGGCGAAGAAAGTGTCGGGCGCAGCGAACTCGACTTCCCGGTCGCCGCCTTCGTCGTCCTTGTGGACGAGGTCGGAGAAGAAGCTCCAGCGCTTCTTGTAGCGCTGGATGTGGTTGATCGAGAGGTTGGTCGCGACCGTCTTCAGCCAGCCGCCGGCCGACGGACTGGTGCGCAGATTGTCGAAATGTGCATGCGCCTTGATGAAGACTTCCTGGGCAATGTCCTCCGCCTGCGTCTCGTTGCCGATGAGCCGCACTGCCGTGGAATAGACCATGTCTTGGTAATTGCGCATGAACGTCGTGAAGTCGGGCGGAGCGGTTACGCCTTCGGTAGTGGTGGTGTGCACTGGAGGATCATCATTCATGCCAAGAACACGGCGCCTCCCCACGGAGTTGCAGAAACCTCCTGCCACGCAACCCGCGCTGCGCCAAGCCCATAACCGACGGGCTCAAGGCTTCCGGCGGCGCTTCGGCCCGTCCCCGAGAGCCCATTTCGCCGCCGCCACGGCATGCAACTCCGTGCTGTCGAAGAGCGGCTGCGTGAAATCGTCGGGCTTCAGCAGCAGCGCCAGTTCCGACGAGCCGAGCACGATGGCCTGCGCCCCGCGCGCGCGCAGGTCCTTGGCCAGGCGCAACAGCGTCGCGCGCGAGACCTCGCGCACCTCACCCCGGCAGAGTTCGGAATAGATGATCCGGTCGAGCTCGGCGAAATCGGCCGGCCCCGGCGTCACCACCTCAACCGGCAGCCGCCGCCGACCCGCCCCGGCCGCCGCCGCCGGCCGCTCGAAAAGAAAATCGTGCTCCAGGGTGAACTGCGTGCCGATCAACCCGACCCGGCTCACGCGGGCCGCGCGCAGCTCCTTCAGGATGGCATCGCCCACATGCAGCAACGGGATATCCACTGCCGCCTCCACGTGCTCGGCGACGTAATGCATGAGATTCGAGCACACGACGATCGCCTCCGCGCCGGCTTTTTCGAGGGTGACGGCCGCCTCGGCGAGCATCGCCCCGGCATCATTCCAGCGATTCTCCTTCACCAGCGTGTCGAGGTGCTGGAATTCGAGGCTGTTGAGGATGAGCCGCGCCGAATACAGGCTGCCGTAATGCTCGCGCACCGTCCGGTTGATCAGGCGGTAGTAGAGGGTGGTGGCTTCCCAGCCGATGCCACCGATGAGGCCGAGGCATTTCATGCAACGGGCCGGAGCAAACGCCGCCAACTCCGGCTTGGCAACAAGACAGGCGGTCATTAGGGAATTCACTTGTCCCAATTAGCAGGCGTGAACGCCCGTCCCCACGCCCCCCCGCCGGTTGTCGGGGCGCGCGCGCCGGGGCATCTAAAGAAAACCCTCCCCATGTCCTCCTTCCTGACCCCCGACCCGAAAATCGAAACCGCCGTGCGCGCCAAGGGCGAACAGCTCTTCGCCCTCATGGACCAGCAGCCGCCCCCGGCCCTGTTCTCCAAGAAAGGCGCCTACGCCCGCCTGATGGAGTGGTCCATGAAGGATCCGGTCTTCAAGACCCAGCTCTTCCGCTTCGTCGACGTCCTGCCCTCGCTCAATTCCTCCGGCGAAATCGTCCGCCACCTCCAGGAATACCTCGGCGACAAGGCCGTCGAGCTCAACCCCGCGCTCAAGGCCGGCCTCGCCGCCTCCTCCTTCGCCCCCGCCCTCGTCGCCACCCCGGTCAAGGCGCAGATCGTGGACATGGCCGGCCAGTTCGTCGCCGGCGAGACCGGCGAAGACCTGCTCAAGCAGATCCGGAAAAACACCAAGCTCGGCCTCGCCACCACCATCGACCTCCTCGGTGAAACCGTCCTCAACGACACCGAGGCCGACGTGTTCCTGAAGCGCAACCTCGAGATCCTCGATTCGGTCTCGAAGTTCTACGCGAAGGAGCCGGCGCCCTGCTTCAGCGACCTCGGCCCCAAAGGCCCCCTGCCCCGCCTCAACCTCTCGGTCAAAATCTCCGCGCTCACGCCGGACGTCCACCCGGCCGACCCGGAGAACTCCATCGCCGCCCTCAAGGAGCGCTTTCGCCCGATCCTCCGCCGCGCGGCCGAGGTCGGCGCGCTGATCAACTTCGACATGGAGAGCTACAAGCTGAAGGACCTCACCCTCTCGCTCTTCAAATCCATTTTCGAGGAACCAGAGTTCGCCCAGCAGCCCGCCATAGGAATCGCCATCCAGGCTTACCTCCGCGACTGCGAGACCGACCTGCGCGACCTGGTCGCCTGGGCCCGCAAAAACAACCGCCCGCTCAGCGTCCGCCTCGTCAAGGGCGCCTACTGGGATTACGAGACCATCATCGCCCAGCAGCGCGACTGGCCGATTCCCGTGTGGCAGAAAAAGCCCGAGTCCGACGCCAACTACGAGAAGCTCTCGCTCTTCCTCCTCGAGAACATCGACATCGTCACGCCGAACTTCGCCTCGCACAACGCCCGCTCCGTCGCCCACGTCATCGCGCAGGCCGAGCGCCTCGGCATCGACCCGCGAGCCTACGAATTCCAGGCGCTCTACGGCATGGCCGACGAGCTGAAGGCCTCGCTCCTCCAGATGGGCCACCGCGTCCGCGAATACTGTCCCGTCGGCGAACTGCTCCCTGGCATGGCCTACCTCGTCCGCCGCCTGCTCGAGAACACCTCGAACGAGGGCTTCCTGAAAATCAAAAACATGGGCGAGGCCACGAAGGACCAGCTCCTCGGCAACCCGGTCAACGCCATCGCCGCCGCCCCCGAACCGCTCGCCCGCAAGCCGCACGCCGCCGGCGCCTTCGTCAACGCCGCCAACACCGATTACGCCCTCGCCGCCAACCGCGACAAGCAGCGTGCCGCCCTCGCCGCGTATTCGGCCAAGCTGGGCCAGAGGTGGCCGATCATCATCAACGGCAAAAAGATTTCCGACCGCGAATACGTCGCCTCCGTCAACCCGGCCAAGCCCACGCAGGTCATCGGCTCGTGGGCCCGCGCCACGGTCGCCGACGCCGAGGCCGCCGTCGCCGCCTCCGTGGCGGCATTTCCCAAATGGCGGGCCACCCCGGCCGGCGCCCGCGCGCAGATGCTCGAGCGCGCCGCGGACCTCATGGAGTCGCGCCGCATGGAATTGAACGCCCTGCTTATCCTTGAGGCGGGCAAACCTTGGATCGAAGCCGACGGCGACATCTCCGAGGCCATCGACTTCTGCCGCTACTACGCCGTCGAGATGCGCCAGCTCGCCCAGCCCGCCGTCACGCAGGCCGTCCCCGGCGAGCGCTGTGTGCAGACCTGGACGCCACGCGGCGTCGGCGTCGCTATCGCGCCGTGGAACTTCCCGCTGGCCATCCTCACCGGCCTCGTTGTCGCCCCGCTCGTCGGCGGCAACTGCGTCATCATGAAGCCCGCCGAGCAGACCTCCATCATCGGCGCCGTGCTGATGGACATCCTCATCGAGGCCGGCGTGCCCGCCGGCGTGCTGCACTTCGTCCCCGGTTTCGGCGAGGACGTCGGCGCGCACCTCGTCGGCCACAAGCAGGTGGATTTCGTCGCCTTCACCGGCTCGCGCGCCGTCGGCTGCAAGATCTGGGAAACGGCTGGCCGGACTCAGCCCGGCCAGCAGACGCTCAAGAAAGTCGTCTGCGAGATGGGCGGCAAGAACGCGCTCGTCATCGACAACGACGCCGACCTTGACGAGGCCATCCCCGCCGCGCTTTACAGCGCCTTCGGTTTCAGCGGCCAGAAATGCTCCGCGCTCTCGCGCCTCATCGTGCTGGACGAGGTGTATGACCACTTCATCGAGCGCTTCATCTCGGCCTGCGATTCCTATCCCATCGGCGACCCGGCTTTGCCCGGCACCATTCTCGGCCCGGTGATCGACGCCGAGGCCAAAAAGAAAATTCTCGGCCTCATCGAACAGGGCAAAAAAGAGGCGAAGCTCGCCTTCCAAGGCAAGGCGCCCGCCGAAGGCTACTTCGTGCCGGCCACCGTCTTCGTGAACGTGAAGCCCGAGCACAGCATCGCTCGCGAGGAGATCTTCGGGCCGGTCGTCGCCGTGCTCCGCGCGAAGAACCTCGACGAGGCCTTCGCGCTGGTGAACGGCACCGACTACGCGCTCACCGGCGGCCTGTTCTCCCGCAGCCCGAAGGCGCTGGAACGCGCCCAGAACGAGATGCTCGTCGGCAATCTCTATCTCAACCGCGGCTGCACCGGCGCCATCGTCGAGCGCCACCCGTTCGGCGGCTTCAAGATGTCCGGCGGCGGCACCAAGGCCGGCGGCAAGGGCTACCTCGAGAACTTCCTCTTCCCGCGCTCGGTCGCCGAAAACGTCATGCGCCGCGGCTTCACGCCGCCCGACGAAGAGTAAACTACGCCGATTCATCACTTGCGCCGGCCAGCTCATTTTGTAAGCTGTTGCCATGAGTCCGGCCATCCAGCCTGTCATCGCCAAACTCACCTCGGCAGAAAAACTCCAGCTTGTCGGGGAGCTTTGGGACCAGCTTGCCAATAGCAAACTGGCACTGGCCTTGACGCCGGCGCAAGAAGCCGAACTTCACGCAGAGCGTGAGGCCATCCGGCGCAATCCACGCGACGGTGCCTCTTGGGTCGAGGTCAAATCGCGCATTCTTGGTCCAAAGTGATACATGAGGTTATTGTCCGCCGTCTGGCCGAGAACCATCTCGCCGAAGCTTACAACTGGTATGAACGGCAGTCAGCAGGACTGGGTGCCAGCTTTCTGCATCGCTACGCTGAGGCCCAGGACCTGATCGCCGAATTCCCGGCATCAGCTCCCGTGGTGTTCATGGACTATCGCCGCGTGCTGCTGCGTCGCTTCCCGTATGGCGTTTTCTACGTGATCGAAAGCGACCTCGTAGTCGTGGCCGCCGTGTATCACCTCGCGCGTAACCCGCAGGTCATCCAGGCCTCGCTCCCGCCCTGATCGCATCCGCCTGCTCTGCTTCTTCGGCTCCGGCATCTCGCGACCATCGGGGATGCCAATGACCGGGCAATTCACCACAGCTATATTCTCCCAAGCCTAGTATAATACCACCGTCACCTAGCTTTTAGCTGTCATTGCGAGGAGCGTAGCGACGAAGCAATCCAGCTGGATCGCCACGGCGCGCTTCGCGCACCTCGCGATGACAATAGTCTAAAAGCTACGAGCGCCTAGTATAAGCACACCGACTGCCTGTTTTTACCACTGCTGGGCGCACAAACACAACCACCCGGAGCCAACACCGCCGCCCTAGCCAAGGGCTACCTCGAGAACTTCCTCTTCCCGCGCTCGGTCGCCGAAAACGTCATGCGCCGCGGCTTCACGCCGCCCGAGGAATAACTCCCGGGGAACGGCGACGGCTTGCCGGCTGCCTCTGCGGGCCACCTTGAATCCCAGTCCCGCGCCCCGCGCTTGCCACGCCCGCAGCTTCACTCGAAGCTGCGCCCTCCTGGCGTGAATCCCGACCTGATCAAAGTCCTCCTCCTGCTCGCCACTGCCATCGCGATGTTCGTGGCCAACCGGCCGCGCATGGATGTCGTCGCTCTGATCGTGATCGCGGGCCTGCCCCTGCTTGGTGTGCTCGATGCCGGCGAAGCACTCGCCGGCTTTGCCGACCCGAATGTCGTGTTGATCGGCCTGCTCTTCGTCGTGGGCGAGGGCCTCGTTCGCACCGGTATTGCCCAGTGGATCGGCGACCGGATCGTGGCCCGGGCTGGCGCCCAGGAGAGCAGGCTCATCATCCTCCTGATGATCGCGGTCGCCGGCATGGGCTCGGTCATGAGTTCGACCGGCGTTGTCGCCATCTTCATCCCCGTCGCCCTGCGCATCGCCGCCCGCACCGGCCTGGCGGCGAGTCGGCTCCTGATGCCCCTGAGTGTCGCCGCCCTCCTGAGTGGGATGATGACGCTGGTTGGCACGCCGCCCAATCTCGTCGTCCAACGCGAACTCGTGAATGGAGGCCACGCCGGTTTCGGTTTCTTTTCCTTCACGCCCTTTGGCCTGCCCCTGCTTGCGCTGGCCATCGCCTGGATGCTTCTCGCCCGCCGCTGGCTCGGTGCCTCCGCGCCACCCGCGCCCCGTCCGGGCCGCCCGCGCCTCGCCCAGTGGGTTGAGGAATACGCCCTCCGCGAACGACTTTTCCGCCTGCGCATCCGCCGCGATTCTCCCCTCGTCGGCCGGCCGCTCCAGCAGTTGGATCTGCGCACCGAGGCCGGACTCAACCTGCTCGTCATCGACCGCGGGCGCGAACACCAGCATCACATCACCCCCGCCGCAGCCACCAACCTGGCCGCCGGCGACATCCTCCTGGCCGATGAATCCAGTCCCGGCCTGGCCCTCGGTGCGGTCGCCGAGCGCCTTGGACTCGAGCCGCTGCCGCTGCAGGAAAAGGACCTCGCCCACGAGAACCAGCCGCTCGGCATGGCGGAGTTCGTCGTGCCGGCGCACTCCCCCCTGGCCGGACAGACCTTGGTGCAATCACGTTTCCGCTCCCAGCACGATCTCACGGTCATCGGCCTGAAACACGGCGCCACCCCGCGCTCCCCCGATCTGCTCACCCAGCCGCTGCACGCCGGCGACACACTGCTCGTCGCCGGCCCTTGGCGCGCCATCCGCCGCCTCCAGGCAAGTCAGGATGATCTTGTTTTGCTGAATCTGCCCCGCGAATCCGAGGCGGTGGCACCGGCCGCCGCCCGGGCTCCCTTCGCTCTCGCCGCCCTAGCCCTCATGATTTTCCTCATGACCACCGGCGCGGTGCCCAATGTCGTGGCCGCACTGCTGACCTGCCTGCTCATGGGGGCGACGGGCTGCGTCAACCTCGCCGCCGCCTACCGCTCGATCCACTGGCCGACCCTCATCCTCATCGTCGGCATGATCCCCTTTGCGCTCGCACTGGAGAAAACCGGCGGCGTGCCGCTGGCCGCGCGGCTGCTGCAGGATGTCGCCGGTGGCGCCGGCCCGCGGGCGTTGCTCGCCGCCTTGTTTGTCTTCACCGCCCTGCTCGGGCTCTTCATCTCCAACACGGCCACGGCCATCCTCGTGGCACCCGTGGCCATGAGCCTCGCGGCCCAGCAGGGCCTTTCACCCCATCCCTTCGCCATGACCGTGGCGCTGGCCGCCTCCGCCGCGTTCATGACGCCGGTATCGTCACCCGTAAACACGCTCGTGGTCGGACCGGGTGG
>DAORVZ010000056.1:0-8033 GCA_035434005.1 Lacunisphaera sp. | reverse complement strand
ATCTTGGTGGAACGGTCCGTGACCTTCTGGAGCGTGATCTCGACCTTTTTATCGAGGGCCGTGCGCGAGACCAGCCGCGCGTCTATCGCGCTACGCTTGCTGTCGATACTGATGAATTCGAACTGCTTGAGCGTTTTTTGGGAAGCCGCAAACACGGTCTCGATGTTCTGGTCCAGATTGGCCACGAGCTGGCCCCGATACCAAGCCACGCCGGTGCCAGCAGCACCAGCCGCCACGACCGCCACGCAACCCGTCAGCCCGATCGCCATCAGACAAAGTCCCAGCGCAACCAACTGACGACGAAGCGACACCAGTGGAGATTGAACGAATGATTTCATATCGAATCCGACCTGCCCGGCCACGTTTTGCTCCGGTGGTTCCCGAGCTCTCAGAAAATATCTACAAGGAGCTGTGCTCGCGCGTTTCGTTGCTGCACTCGCTTTCGCCCGGCTGGATCCGTATCATCCCATCATGCCCTGCTCCCTCCGTTCCGCCACGGCGGCCGACGTGCCGCTCATCCTGGAATTGATCCGCGGTCTCGCCGATTACGAAAAACTGGCGCATGAGGTCGTCGCCACCGAGGCGACGCTGCGTGACACCCTGTTCGGATCACCACCCGCCGCCCATGTCGTGATCGCGGAAGTCGGTGGCCGACCTGCCGGGTTTGCGCTTTATTTCTTCAACTACTCCACGTTCCTCGCGAAGCCCGGTCTATACTTGGAGGACCTGTTTGTGAAACCGGAATTCCGCGGCGCCGGCACCGGCAAGGCCCTGCTCCTGCACCTCGCCAAAATCGCCAACGCCCGCGGCTGCGGCCGCATGGAGTGGTCCGTCCTCGATTGGAACGAGCCCGCCAAGGGCTTCTACCGCAAACTCGGCGCCGTGCCGCTCGATGACTGGCGCATCATGCGCCTGACCGGCCCCGCTCTCGCTCAATACCGGTAAGGCTGCCCGGTTGGGCACACCGGCTGAAAGGTTTGTCGGCCAATAATTGTCATGGTCACAGCGCCGGTTTACACCAACTGTGCCGGGCTCAATTGCCTCCCGCTGCTGCTGCCCCGGCACCGGGATTTCCGCTATCGTTCGCTGCCTTTCCCGTGCCGCCATGATCCAGACCCTCACCCCGTCCCCCGCGAAGCCGGTTGAAACCCCGCTGTCGCTGCCGCTCTACGCCGAGTTGGCCGCCTCCCTCCAGTCCCTCATCGAGCAGGGCACGCTGCGTCCCGGCCACCGTGTGCCGTCCGTCCGCATGATGTCGCGCCAGCGGGGCGTCAGCATCGCCACCGTGCTCCAGGCCTACACGGTGCTGGAAAACCGCGGCTACCTCGAGGCCCGGCCGCAATCGGGTTATTATGTTCGCCCGCGCCAGCCCTTTCTCAGCCCCGAGCCGCGCATGGCTAAACCCATGGCCAAGCCGGCCTACGTCGGTGTCAAGGATCTCACCACCGCGATCATGGAGCGCTCCGCCGACGGCGACTTCATCCCCTTCGGCGCGGCCTGCCCGCACCACAGCCTATTCCCGAACAAGAAGCTCGCGCGCCTGCTCGGCTCCGTCGCGCGCCGCGATCCCACGCTCATCAGCCGCCACGGCATGAACTGGGGCTACGAGCCGCTCACTCGCGAGATCTCCCGCCGCTACCTGCAGGGCGGCGTGCCGCTCGCGCACGACGAACTCGTCGTCACCATCGGCTGCTCCGAGGCGCTCAACCTCTGCCTGCGCGCCGTCACCAAGCCCGGCGACACCGTCGCCATCGAGACCCCCGCCTACTTCGGTTTTCTGGAAATGATCGAGAGCCTCAACCTGCGCGCCCTCGAGATACCCACCTGCTCCCGCGAGGGCGTCTGCCTGGTCGATCTGCGCGCCGCCATCGAGCAGAACGACGTCAAGGCCGTGCTCGTCATGCCGAACTTCCACAATCCGCTCGGCAGCCTTATGCCCGACGAGAAGAAAAAGCGGCTCTACGACCTACTCTGCGAATACGACCTGCCCGCCATCGAGGACGATGTCTACGCCGACACGCACTGCGGCGACTTCCGCCCCAAGCCGCTCAAGGCCTGGGACAAGGACGGTCGCGTCATGCTCTGCTCCTCCTTCGGCAAGACGCTCGCCCCGAGCTTCCGCATCGGCTGGACCGCCCCGGGCCGCTACCTTGAGCGCGTGCGCCGGCTCAAGTTCACCAACACCCTGGGCACGCCCGTCGTGCTGCAGAAGACCATCGCCGAGTTCCTGCGCGACGGCGGCTACGACCACCATCTCCGCACGCTCCGCCGCGCCTACCACCAGCAGCTGCACCAGTTCGCCCAGTCCATGCAGCGCTATTTCCCGGATGGCACGCGCTACAGCCGGCCGCAGGGCGGCAACGTCATCTGGGTCGAGTTCCCGGCCAAGGTCGACACGCTCAAGCTCCACCACGAGGCACTCAAGCACCGCATCAACACCGCGCCCGGCGCGCTGTTCTCGGTCAAGAACCGCTATCTCAACTGCCTGCGCATGAGCTGCGGCCTGCCCTGGTCCGACGAGATCGAGGCCGCCCTCAAGACACTCGGCGACCTGGTCAAAAAGCAGCTGTAACGTCTGTCGGCCCCGCCGGAGGGGCTTTGCGCCCCGATTCCAGCTGGTCACGGCATGAAGCCGCTCCTCCAGTAGAATTCACCGCCCGGTTTTCATCCTCCCCCATCTTTCTCTTACTCTTTCTCATTCCTCTTTCCCCTTTCGCTTCGTCGCTCCCGCCGCTCCACCACGCCCTCAACCCTGAGATTAAGAGAAAGAAGAAAGAGAAAGATTCCGCCGAGTCCCCTTCACCTCTCACTCCCACTTTCACTCTCACTTTCACTTTGTCCTCCCCCGCCCATCCCACCCGCACCGCCCTCATCGCGGCCTTCGCCGCCATCTACCTCATCTGGGGCTCGACCTATCTCGGCATCCGCATCGCCGTGGAGACCATGCCGCCGTTCCTGATGGCGGGCGTCCGGTTCCTCGTGGCCGGCGCGATCGTCGCCACGTTCATCGCCCTCACGCGCGGCTTCCGGGCGACGGCCAAGCAATGGCGCGACAACACCATCACCGGCGGCTTCCTCTGCCTCGGCGGCAACGGCCTCGTGTCCTGGGCCGAGGAGAAAGTGCCCTCCGGCATCGCCACGCTCATCATCTCCGCCGGCCCCGTCTTCATCGTGCTCATGGACTGGGCCGTCCACGCCTACTTCAAGGACGGCAAACGCGGCGCGCGGCCCGGTGTGCTTACTTTCGTCGGCCTCGGCCTCGGCGTCGCCGGCCTCGCCATACTCGTCGGCCCCGGCGTGCTCGCGACCGGGGCCGGCGGCCTCGATCCATGGCGCGTGCTCGGCCTGTTGGGCGCGACCTTCTTCTGGGGCGTCGGCATGATCTACATGCGCTATGCCACGAATCCCGCCGAGCCCTTCACCGCCTCCGGCATCCAGATGCTCACCGGCAGCGGCTGGCTCCTGGTCACGGCGGTGCTCACAGGCGAACTGGCCCGCTTCGACCCCGCCGCCATCACCGCGCGCTCCGTCATCGCGTGGAGCTACCTGGTGGTTTTCGGGTCATTGATCGGCTTCAGCACCTTCACCTGGCTGATGAAACACAGCACGCCGGCCAAGGTCTCGACCTATGCCTACGTGAATCCCGTCGTCGCCGTCTTCCTCGGCTGGCTCGTGCTGCACGAGCCCGTGTCGTCGCGCATCTTCGTCGCCGCCGCCGTGATCATCACGGGCGTCGCCATCATTACCGTCACGAAAAACCGGCAGACCCTCACCATCCTCCCCCGCCAAGCCGTGGCCGCCGCTGCGGCCGCGCCCGCCCGCGAGCAAACCTGACCACCCCACCGCAAACTGGCATTTCGCGGAAACCTGGCTAGGTTCTCGCGGTCACATCATCCCCATGAACCACCGCCTGCTCCGCACCCTTCTGCTCGCCACCAGCCTCGGTTTTCTCGCCGGCTGCCAGTCCGTTGACGACCGGATCAAGGAAAAGCCCGAGGTCTTCGCCCAACTCGACACCGCGACCCAGGACAAGGTCAAGCAGGGCATCATCGACCTCGGCTTCAGCGAGGACGCGGTCTACCTCGCGCTCGGCAAACCCGATCAGCGCCGCGAGTCCCTCACTGCGGCGGGCAAATCCACGACGTGGATCTACAACACTTACTACGAACGTTATGACGGCACCCGCTTTGCCGGCTATCATCGCAACGTTTACTACGACCCATACCTGAAGTCCTATCGCGTTTATTACCGCCCGGTCTATGCCGACACCTACGCGCAGGAAAAAGAGGAGCGCATCCGCGTCAGCTTCAAGGACGGCAAGGCGGTCGCGATCGAGCAGTCGAAGGATTGAGGAGCGCTGCCCGGGCGTGGCTTGACCACGCCCGGGCGCGGTCAAGCCGTGCCTCTACAAAAGGGCCTTGCGCAGCTTCGGCCCGATCAGCCGCTCGAGCGGCCGATTCGCGTAGCCAACCCACGCCACCGGCGAGGTCGTGTCCAGCGGCACGCGCAGCGGTTTGCCATCGGGCGCGGTGACGACACAGCCCAGCTCCTGCGCGATCAGCGCCGTGCAGATGTCGTAGGGATGACAGGTCAGTGCGGCAGCGAGGCCGAGCTGCACAAACGCCAGCGGCCGCAGATCCGCGATGAACCGGTCGTGACCCATCAGCAATTCGTAGAGCTGGCCGCCCGTGCTCAGGTATTGGTCGTCGAAAATGTGCGGACTGCCGCCGAGCGCGCGCCAGAGCTGTGCCTCGCGCTCCGCCAGCCACACCTTGCCCGGCGGGAAGAACTTCGCAAATGAGGCAAATCCGTGCGCCAGATCGCGCGCCTGGGACGGTCGCGGCACGAATTTCCTCCGCCGGCCGGTCCTCAGATCCAGCCGGCTCGCCCGCACCCCCTGCCCCCGCACGACGCTGAGCTGGTCCGCGAACCCGGCCTTGCTGGTCGGCAGCTCAGTCATGGCCGCAACGATGATGTCGCTCAGGTTCGTCCTAGCCCCACGCTGCGGCGCGAGAGCGGCGAGGCTCCAGGCGCTGCGCTTGTCATACATGAGGCCGCGCGTGCCGTCGATCGGATCGAGGATGCACTTGAACAATGTCTGCGCCACCGGCGTGCCGCGCGGAAAGGTGACGGCCTCGCCCTCCAGCCCCTCCATCACCAGCTCAACCGGCCAGCGTTTCGGCCAGTTCTGCGCGAACCACGCCAGCACGGCATGCTCGCTGACCTTGTCGATGCCGTAGATCGTGTCCGCTGTGGTGACCGCCGCGACCCGGGTCAGCCGCCGGGCACTGCGCCCGCCCTGAGCAAGGTCGAAGGGGTGTTGCGCCGCCCGCACGGCATCGCGGATCGTGTCCTGCAGACGGCAAAGCAGCCGCCGGGTTTGGTCAATTTGCGTGGAAGTCACGTCATCCAGTTTCCGTCAGACCGCAGCCGATGCCAGACCAAAGCCCGCCGCCAGCAACCCCCTCCTTCAGCCCGCCGTCTCCGAGCCGGCGACGCCCTTCTTGACATGATATTTCTACATGATAACAATGGGGCATGAGCAAATCCACCCTGACGGAGCGCGGGCAGATCTCGGTCCCGGCCGCCCTGCGCAAAGCCATGAAACTGCGTTCGGGCCAGAGCTTCAAATGGGTGCGGATTTCCGACCGGGAGTTCCGGGTGGTCGTCGAGGCGGGCAAGCCGCCGGGGCCGCTGTCGGTTCTCGGCTATGCCCGCAAAAAACGCCCCTTGCGGCGGACGGGCAGTTGGATGCAGGAATTGCGGGCGGGTGAGAAAACCCCATGACTTGGGTGGTCGACACCTGCGTTGTGCTCGACGTGCTGGAGGACGATCCACAGTTTGGCCGGGCGTCGGCCAAACTCTTGGAAAACCTGCTGCGGGATGGCCTGGCGGTCAGCCCGGTGACGATGGTCGAGCTGGCGGCCGCGTTTGGAGGTGATCTGGCGGACCAAAAGCACTTTCTCGATCAGGCGGGCATCGTCCATCATGAGGCTTGGACGGCGGCCGATACCGAGGCGGCGCATGCGGCCTGGCACGCCTATGTCGCGGCCCGCCGCAGCCAACAGATCCCCAGGCGCCCGGTCGCCGATCTGCTGATCGGAGGATTTGCGGCAAATCGTCGGGGCCTGATCACTCGCAACGCCGCCGATTTCCGGCGCTGGTTCCCCAAACTGCTGATCCGCGAACCGTAGTCTCAGCGGCAAGCCTGTCACCGCAAAGCCACCATGAGGCGCATGCGCGACGACAGGCCGAATTTCCTCAGGCAGGCGCTGACCTGATGCTTCACCGTGGGCTCGGCCTTGCCGAGGAAGCGGGCGATTTCCTTGTTGCTGTAGCCGGCGCAGACGTAGGGCAGCACGTTCCGAGACTCCCGGTTGGGCCCGCAGGGCGCAACCACGCTGATGTCGCTGAGATTGGTCATGGCGCCACCGGTGTGCCGCGCGGAAAGGTCACCGCCTCGTCCTCCAGCCCCTCCATCACCAACTCCACCGGCCAGCGCTTCGGCCAGTTCTGCGCAAACCACGCAGCACGGCGTGCTCGCTGACCTTGTCGATGCCGTAGATCGTGTCCGCCGTGGTGACTGCGGCCACCCGCGTCAGGCGATTGCCGCCACGGTGTTGCGCCGCAGGCACGGCATCGCGGATCGTGTCCTGCAGACGGCAAAGCAAACGGCGGGCCTAGTCGCGATGCATCATTGAATCCAAATGGGTGAATGAGCTGACGGCGGCCAGCGGCTGCTTGCAACCGTGTTTATGACACAGCACTTTTAGGCCATGCAAAAGACCCCTGCCCCCGCCAAGAATACCGTCCGCCCCGAGGCCCCGCCAGCCCGCCTGCTTTCCCCGCGCCGCAAGACCACGCAGGCCACCACGCTCCACGAGCTGGCCGTCGAGCAACTCGAACATTTCTCCATCGACCCCCGCAGCGAGGCCGGCAAGCCGCTGCTCGCCCTCGCCGAGAAACTCTACGGCGCGCACGGCGACGTGATGGACCTCTGGGAGGCCACCACCCGCGAGCTCGGCCGCCTGCCGCGCCAGGACCGCCTCGCACTCTTCAACGCCAAGAAATTCCTCTCCTTCCAGTTGGCGAAGCTCCTCGACACCCTGCAGAACCCGTCGCGCAAGACCCACCAGTCCCTCCGCTACAGCAACACGACGATGCTGGCGAAGGGCCCTTACCCGATCTTCGACAACGTCACGGCCATCTTCTCGGCCTCGCCGGTCATCACCCGCACCGCGACCTACCTCTACGCGTGCTCGGAGTGGATCGACGACGCGTTCCAGGGGAAGGAATTCCTCCACGAGATCTACTCGCGGCTGATGAACCCGACGTCCATTTCGCTGGCCAACCACATTGTGGACATCGAGGCGGGTTCCATGTCGGGCGAATACATGGCCTGGAACTTCAACTCCGGCATGGGCGCCATCGACGCCGCGCTCTCGCACCTCGTCGGCTACCAGGACGTTGTCCTCTCCTCGCGCAACATCTACGGCGGCGCCTACCAGCTCCTCCACGATTGGTTCGGCAAGCGCTCGAACCTCGACGTCGGCGTCGTGTTCTTCGACGGCTTCACCGCCGGCGACTTCACCAAGGCCCTCGCCGGCGTGAAGAAGCAATACGCCGACCGCCTCAAGGCCGGCCGCAAGGTCTACGTCTACCTCGAGAGCCCGTGCAATCCGCACGGCGTGTTCCTCGACGTCCCCGGCATCTGCGCCGCCGCCCACGCCGCCGGCCTCACGGTCATCTGCGACGCCACCGTCGGCACGCCCTTCCTTGTCCGCCCGCTCCAGCAGAAAAATCCCGCCGAGCGCCCCGACTATATCATCCACAGCTACACCAAGGACCTCACCGGTCACGGCACGACCACCGCCGGCGTCGTCATCGGCCGCAACGAGGACATGTTCCTCCCCAAGGGCGACACCTCGCCGTCGGGCAAGAGCTGGCACGACACGCTTTTCTGGAACGTCTACTACATCAAGGGCGCGTTCCTCGACTCCGACAAGGCCTTCGAGGTGCTCACCGGCATGAAG
>DAORVZ010000055.1:0-8060 GCA_035434005.1 Lacunisphaera sp. | reverse complement strand
GGCCTCCTACCTTTCCGCGACGATCGCGGGCATCGTCATCTGAGGGGACCGCCCCGGTGGCGCTGGTGGTTGCACCCCGGCGCAGCGGGGCCGCGCTGTGAAGTTCGGGTAAAAGCCCCGCCAGTGGCGGCCGCCCGATCTATTTGGACTGACCGGGTAACGGCGCGTGGCATTCAGCGTCATTGCTGACGGGCAACTCCCATGAAATTCATCGATCTTCTTTTGATGTGCGGCGGCTTGGCGGCGGCCTTGGCGGTGGGTGTCGTGTGCGGACTCGGGCTGGTGGTCTGGCTGGCTGGCCGCCAGCCGCACCCGCCGAAACCCGGCCATTGACGAGTGCAGGCTTGGCGCGCGGCGCAACCGGGCTAGTCTCGGGCCATGGATATCAAACAGCGCTTGGCCTGTCATCTCGGCAAGAAACCCGACATCACCCAGGCGGCCTTCGTCGCCGCCAACGCCACGGTGATCGGGGATGTCACACTCGGGGCTCACAGCAGTGTCTGGTATGGCTGTGTGCTGCGCGGCGATATCCACTCGATCGAGATCGGGGAGGGGACCAACATCCAGGATCTCGCGGTCGTGCACCTCGCCGACGACTACGGCGTGAAGGTCGGCCGTTACTGCACGATCGGCCATAGCGCCATTATCCATGCCTGCGAGATTGGCGACGAATGCCTCATCGGCATGGGCGCCACCATCCTCGACGGGGCCAAGATTGGCGACCACTGCATCGTCGGCGCCAACGCTCTCGTCACGCAGCGGTTTGTGGCCCCGCCGGGCTCCATGATCCTCGGCTCGCCGGCCAAGGTGGTGCGCGCGTTGACCGAAAAAGAACTGCTCGGCCTGCGCCCTTGGGCGGAAAAATATGTCGCCGTGGCGCAAGCGCACGCGCGGTTGAAGAAGTGATCATTGTGGGAGCGAGCTTGCTCGCGACCGGGCGTGTCTTGGGTCGCGAGCAAGCCCGCTCCCGCGTCATCCGCCTACCGCTCCAAGATCGAGAACGTATACCGATGATTCGCGTCGCGACCCTTGCGCCGCCAGGTCTCGCGCCAGGGCTGGTGCCGCCACTCCGGGAAGAACGTGTCGCCCGGCACCTCGGCGTGGACCAGCGTGAGCAGCAGGCGGTCGGCGAGGGGCAGAGTCTCCTCGTAAATGCGCTGGCCGCCGCAGATCATGATTTCGCCCGGCAGGGTTTGCGCGAGGGCAAGTGCATCCGGGACATTCGCCGCCACGCGCACCCGGTCCGAGGCCAGCGACGCCGCGCGCGTGACAACCACAGGCTGGCGCCCATCGGCGAGCACCTGGGGCCAGGTTTCAAAACAGATGCGCCCGAGCACCACCGTGCGGCCGGCGGTCTGGTCATGAAACCATTGCTTGTCCTCCGGGATATCGAAGGGGAGCCGGCCTGCCCGACCGATGACGCGGTTGGCGGCACAGGCAACAATGAGGGTGAGCGGCTTGGCCATCAGCGAGTTATATAAGCCGACACCGGCACCCTTGTCGAGTTCTGTGGGAGGCGGTCGTCGACTTCGGCCCGGCGGCCATATGCTCCTTTTGGCTTACCGGTCCGGGATTGCATGGGGGCGGCCAATCCCCTGTCATCACCGCCTATGATTATCGGTGTCCCCCGCGAAGTTAAGATCGGTGAAACCCGGGTCTCGATGACCCCCAGCCTCTGCCGGCGCGTGACCAGCCTCGGTGGCAAGGTGCTGCTGGAAAAAGGCGCCGGCCTCACCGCCGGCTACACCGATGACGAATACAAATCCGCTGGCGCCACCATCGCGCCCACGGCGGCCAAGGTCTGGAAATCCGCCGACATGATCCTGAAGGTCAAGGAGCCGCTCGAGTCAGAATACGGGCTCCTGCAGCAGGGGCAGACCATCTTCACCTACCTACACCTCGCCGCCGGCCCCGCGCTCGCGAAGATGCTGTGCCGCAAAAGCATCCTCGGCATCGCCTACGAGACCGTAGAGGGCGCGGACGGGCAGTTCCCGCTCCTCAAGCCCATGTCGCAGATCGCCGGCCGCCTTTCCATCCAGGTCGGCGCGTATTTCCTCCAGTCGCAGCACGGTGGCTCAGGCGTGTTGCTCGGCGGCATCCCCGGCACGATGCCCGGCCACGTCGTCGTGGTGGGCGCGGGCAACTCTGGCGCGCACGCCGTGCAGATGGCCGCCGGCATGGGCGCGCGCGTCACCGTGCTCGATCTCGACACCCGCAAGCTTGAGGCCCTCGACACCGAGTATCGCGGCCGCGTGGTCACGTTGATGTCCAATCCCGCCAACATCGAGCACGCCGTCGCCGACGCCGATCTGCTCATCGGCGCGGTGCTCATCCCCGCCGCAAAGGCCCCTATCGTCGTTTCCGCGAAGATGGTCGCCCGTATGCGCCCCGGCAGCGTCATCTGCGACATCGCCATTGATCAGGGTGGCTGCATCGAGACGATCCACGCCACCTCGCACACCAAGCCGACCTACCAAGAGCATGGTGTCATCCATTACGCTGTGCCCAACATGCCGGCGCTGGTCGGCCGCACCTCGACGATGGGCCTGACGCAGGCCACCGAGCCGTTCGTCGCCATGATGGTGCAGAAGGGTGTCGAGCGCGCGCTAAGCGAGCACAAGGGTCTCGCCAAGGGCGTGAACACCCGCAACGGCCGCATCACCTACGATGCCGTCGCCAAGGCCGTCGGTTTCGATTCCTGAATAGCAACGCCATAGCCAATAAAAAACCCGGGGCGCAGGCCCCGGGCTTTTTATTGTGGAAAGGATGCGCGGCCGATTGCGTCGGCGTCAGGCCTGCGCCACGATCTTCACACTCTCGAGCGCGACGCGGTCGATCGGCGTGCTTTTCTCGCCGCCGCCGCCCGACTTGGTCGGGACGTTGGCGAGCTGCTCGAGCACCTCGTCACCCTTGATGACGGAGCCGAAGGCCGTGTATTGGCGGTCGAGGAACTTGGCGTCGCCGTGACAGATGAAGAACTGCGAGCCGGCGGAGTCGGGTTGGGCGGAGCGGGCCATCGAGATGACACCGCGGACGTGGGACTTGGCGTTGAACTCGGCCTTGATCTTGTAGCCAGGGCCACCCGTGCCGGGCATGCCGGTCTCGCCGGCCTTGGTGTTCGGGCAGCCGCCCTGAACCATGAAGCCCTTGATGATGCGGTGGAAGGCCGTGCCATCGTAGAAGCCCTCGTGGGCGAGCTTCTTGAAATTTTCGACGGTCTTTGGGGCCACGTCGGACCAGAAACCGATGGTGATCTCGCCATAGCTGGTCTTCAGCACGGCGACTTCGTTGGTGGAGGCATTGCTCATAAAGGTGCACAAAAAGCAGTCGCTGCAGACCTTCCGCAAGAACCAAATGGAATGACTCCGACCGCCAAATCGGAGGTATTTACCCACTGGACGGTATTCAAACACCTCCAAACCCACAAAATCAGCCATTCTGAGCGTAGCGAGGAATCCAATTGGATCATGTTCCCCTGGGGACGGCGCGGATCCTGATGGATCCTTCATGTCGCTCAGGATGACAAACCTGGCCTTAAGAACTCCCCATTGGTTAAAAAATTCTCTGTCGGTGTTTCTTGCTGCCGGCGACCGCGAAGAACCCCATGGACAGGGGCCGGACCGATTGGCTCACTCGTCACTATGCGTTTCGCGAAAGTCACCCTCCAAGGATTTCGGAATCTACCACTCGCCGATGTGGCGCTGGTGGGGAAGCGCACGTTCCTGTGCGGGGCCAACGCGCAGGGCAAAACCAACTTCCTTGAGGCGCTGGGTTACGTGACGGCGTTGCGGTCGTTCCGCGGGGCGGAGTCGCGGGCGCTGCTGGGCCTCGGCTCGCCGCAGGCCGGGCTCGGCTTCACGGTGGAGCACGAGACCTTTGGCGAGAGTCGACTCACGATCACGCTGACCCCGCAGGATCGGGTGGTGGAGTGGGAGCACGGCAAGGTGACGCGGCTGGCGGACTTCATCGGCAAGTTCCCGACCGTCGTGTTCTCGTCGCAGGACAACCAGTTTTTGCGCGGGTCGCCGTCGCTGCGCCGTCGCTGGCTCGATCTCACGCTCGCGGCCATGGACGGCGCCTACCTGACGGCGTTGCAACGCTACACCCGCGCCGTGGCCGAGCGGAACATGCTCCTCAAGCAGGGCGGACGCGACGCCGGGGCGCTCGAGGCCTTTGAGCACGAGCTGGCGGCGCATGCGGTTACGCTCGTCGCGAAACGCACGGCGGGGCTCGCCGAGCTCGGGGAATTCTTCCGCACCGCGCACGCGCGCCTCGTGCCCCAGAGCGAAGCGCGGGGCCTGCCGGAGGGCGACCCCTCGACAAGGCTCGGGGCGGAGCAGGCGGGGTTCGTCTATGCGCCGGACTCGGTGGTGGCGTCAGCGGACGAGTTCGCCGCGCTGCTCGTGAAGTGCAGACTACGCGATACGTTGTTGAAATCCACCGAGCGCGGACCGCACCGCGACGACCTGGAACTGATCCTCAACGGCCGCCCTGCGAAGCAATTCGCCTCGGAGGGGCAGCAGCGCTGCCTCGTCATCGCTTTGCGGCTGGCCCAGGCGGCGTATTTCCGCGCCAAGGGCGGGGTCACGCCGGTGCTGCTCTGCGACGACGTGCTCGGCGAGCTCGATCCCGGTCGCCGCGAGAAGTTCTGGGCGTCGCTCGAGGGCGAGCCGCAGGTCATCGCGACCGGCACTAGCCTGCCAGTGGACGCGGCCGGCTGGCAGATTTTGTCGGTGGCCAACGGGACAATTTCCCCGCAAGGTGCCGCCACATGAATTTCGAACCCTGGCAGTGGGTGCTGCTCGTGCTGGGCGCGTGCGCGGCGGGATTCTCCAAAACAGGCATCCCGGGCACATCGACCCTCTTCGTGGCTATCTTCGCCAACCTCATGCCGGCCCGGCAGGCGACCGGTCTGGTCCTGCCGCTGCTGATCTTCGCGGACCTGTTCGCCTTCGTGGTCTATCGGAAAAACCTGGGTTGGCCGCGGGTCGGGCGCCTGCTGCCTTGGGCGATTGGTGGCGTGTTGCTCGGTTGGATCGTGCTGGGCCGGGTCAATGACGCCCAGACTGCGCGTCTGGTTGGGGTGATCATCGCGGTCATGCTGGCGCTGCACCTATGGCGCAAATGGCGGACGCCGGAAGACGCGGTCGCACATGCCCCGCCGTGGTTCGGACCGTTTGCTGGCGTGCTGGCCGGCTTCTCCACGATGGTCGCCAACGCTGCCGGTCCGGTCATGACGATCTACCTGCTGGCGATGCGCCTCCCGAAGCTCGAATTTCTCGGCACCAGCGCGGCGTTTTTTCTGCTCATCAACTGGATCAAGGTGCCGTTCGGCCTCCAACTCGGGCTGCTCAACGCGGGGAGTCTCACGATGAATCTCTGGCTGCTGCCGGCTGTCGCGGCAGGGGCTCTGGCCGGACCGTGGGTCGTGAAGCGCGTGAACCAGGCGGTGTTCGAGAATGTAGCCTTGGCTTTGACAGCCGTCGCCGCGCTTAAATTGCTCTATCTTTAAGCTTTTGAACTATGTAAACTATACACTGTTAATTAGATAAACATTCGATAGGTATACCTATTTGCATATAGGAAATAAGCCCTAATATTTGAATCAATGTATCGTGCCCGAGCATTCATCTCCGCCTCGGTGTTTGCCGCAACCATCTTATGGTTGGGGTCGGCTGTGGCTGTGTGGGCGGGCACAGCGACTTCCGTCAACGGACTCTTTTACACTGGCGTGGACAACAGTGGCGTCACACTCGCCGACGGCGCGCAGGATTCTCACTGGACCGTCAGCTATGCGCGGGTGAACGGTTCAGGCTCCACCTCCAGTGCCTACACGGGTGCTGCGTATGTGGTGAGCAGCAGCTACATCGACGCTGCCTGGGTCGCCAACTCTTCCTCCTATCGCTGGATCACGGCGCCTGGCGCCAGATCGGCTGCTTCCGGTGGCACGCTGAATACCGGCGGCGATTACCTGCCCGGTAACGGCACTTCGGGCAGCAACAGTGCCTACTACGTCTACCGCCTCGCCTTTACCATCGGCGGCGGTGGCACGGGCACCATCACGAACAATATCCAGATCTCGATGACCATTGCGGCGGACGACGCCTACACGGTTTACGTGAATCCCGCGAGTGCGCCGACGGTAAACAACAGCGGCACGATCAATGCGGGTGGCACATCGGCAGCGGCTAGTGGCACGGCCGCTTGGAACAACACGACTTCATTCACGCTGGGCAATAGCACGGCCAGCGGCGGCACCGACAATGTCGATTTTGTCATCGGCACGAATTACATCTACGTGGTGGTGGCCAACACCAACAGCTTGACTGGCTATTCCAGCGCGAATGCTCTCAATCCCAGCGGGCTGCTCGTTTACCAAGTGGGCGCGGGAGTGACGATCGACGGCACTCCGGTGCCCGAGGCCGGCACGATGCTGCCAGTGGTGGGCGCACTCGGCCTCTTTGTCTGGCGTCGCTGGCGCCGCCGATCCGCACCAGCAGGCTAGGGGTGCAGCAGCGACTGGATCAGCGCGACCTCGGCGTCGGTAAGCGTTTCCGGTGGCAGACCGGTGAGCAGGGGCTTGGCCTCGGCTGGGCGTCCCGCCTTGGCCAGCGCCAAGCCGTAGGCAAAGGCGACAGGCGGTGACCGCCTGGCGGCACCCGCGTGCGGCGCAATCAGGGCGAGCGCCTCGTCGGTGCGGCCGAGTTGCAGCAAGACGAACGAGCTTGTGGCCAAATAAATCAGGTTGCCCGGTTCGGCCTGGAGGTTTTCGCGGGAGACTTGTTCCGCGAGGCGCTGATCCCGGCCGGTGAGCGCGGCATAGAACGCGAAATTGTTCGCGATGGCGCGGTCGCCGGGCTGGAGGATGTGGAGCCGGCGGAAGACCCGGTATTGTCCCTCCGCTTCGCGCTTCACCTGGTAATGCCGGGCGAGCGAGCCAAGGGCCTCGATGGCGATGGCGCTAGATTGCTCGCCGACCTGCCACCACAGCGGCTCGGCCTCGCGTGTGAGACCCCAGCTGTAGAGGCTGGCGGCGGCAAAGAGGCCGTGCGCGCCATTGAGTAGGGCGCGCGTTTGCAGGGTCCGCCACAACTCGTCGGCGCGCGCGTCTTGCCCGAGTTGCCGGGCGGCGGCCAGTCCGTAGCACCAGCGGAGGAAATCTGACTCGGTGCCCCAGTCACCTTGGGCGGTCCATTCCTGTAGCGCCAGCCAGTCGCCAGACTGGCGCAGCGCCTCAGCGGCGGCGACGGAGAGTGGCGGCCGGTGCATGGCCGGCCGGGGCAGGGTCTGGATCCAGCCGGTGGCGTCCGAGCCTCGGCCGATCTGGTTGAGCCAGTCGATGAGTTGGGCCGCCGCCTGTGGTGTGCCGGCATGATCGCGTTGCAGCGCGGCCAGGAACTCCCGATAGCGCGCCGGGTCGCCCGCGGCGAAGCTTTGCAGGCATCGGGGCATGTCGCTGAGGGTGCAACCGGGATGGCTGCGCAGAGCCTCGGCCCAGCGAAGCATGGCGTTGCGGTCATTGCGGGTGTGGGCGTCGTCGAGTAGATTGCGCAGGGCGATAGCACCCCAGCGCCGGTCGGCCGCCCAGTGGGCCAGCATGCCAAGCCCTTCCTCGCGTTCGCGGGCATTGGCGGAGCTGAGCAGGATCAGGCCGAGCGGGACCTCGTTCACCGCCCGGGAGCCCTCATGCTTGATGGCTTCGCGGAAGAAGCTTGCGGCGGCCTCCAGCTGTCCTCGCCGCCGGGCGATTTCACCGCGCAGCCGCAAGCCGTCGGGAGAACTGGCCACCACGTCCCCCGGCAGGCGGTCGAGGAGCGTATCGGATTCGTCGGTTTGTCCGGCCAGCAGGAGATCTGCGGCCAAGTCCAACTGCACCTCGGTCTCCTCAGGTGCTAGGCCCGCCGCGCGGCGGGAGTAGTCGCGCGCTTGGTCATATTGTCCGCCGCGACGGGCGAGTTCGGCTGCGATGCGCCACGGCTCGGGACTTTCGGGGTCGACCCGCGCGGCATACTGCGCCGCTTCGGCGGCATAGCGGAGCTGGCCGGCATCAAGCCACTGGC
>DAORVZ010000054.1:0-8108 GCA_035434005.1 Lacunisphaera sp. | reverse complement strand
TGACGAAGACGATCACGTCGTATTTGGCGCGCAGGTTGCCGGCGTCGATCTGCTGCGGATAGACGACCTCGAAGGGGAATTCGAACTGCTCGAGGAGCCATCGGGTCCAGCCGGAGGGCATCGAACCGCCGTATTGATCCCACAGGGCGATGCGGGTGGGCGCGAGCTTCAGGGCGTCGCCGACGGACTTGAGCGTGACGGCGGTGGCGTCTAGGCCGAGCTCGGCGGCGGCCTTCGCGACGATGGGCTTTGCCGATTCGGAGGCGGGGATGTAGAGGGAACCCGCGCCGAAACCGGGATGGCCGGCCGGCGGCGTCTTCAGCCAGTAAACGTCGGCGCCGGCCTTGAGGAGGCGGTTGAGGAGGATGAAGCTGTTGTTGGCGCGGTGGCTCACGAGCCAGCCGCCTGTGCCGGTGCCGACCGCGCCGGCCGGCGGATTCTGCAGGTGGCCGTAGGGCAGGCGCTCAAACGGGCCGTCGAAGCCGTCAAGCACGCGGTCAAACTTCACGCCCATCTGGTAGGCGATGGTCCAGCCGGCGGAATCGTAGGGCGCCACCGGCGGGCCGCCCGCGTAGAGAAAATCGTTCGGGTGGTCCTGCGGCTCGAACATATCAAGGACGAAAGGGCGGAAGGCCTGGGCGGTCTTCACGATGTAGGAGCCGGCGGGATAATTTTTCCCCGTGACGGAGAAATCCGCGGTGGCGCGGTGGATGGCGACGCCGGATTTCGCCAGGGTGTTGATGAATTTCACCGCGGTCGGGAAGTCGGCCTGGTCGCGCGGGATGATGTAGCCGCGCGGGTCGCGCTGGTCGGGCCGCTTGAGGGCTTCGTCGTAGAACTTCGCGGGCACCATGGTGCCGCTCTGGTTGGCGAAGCGGAAGGAGTCGTCATCGCCCTCGGCGGCCTTGGCCGAGGGGGTGGCGGCGGTGCGCATGGCGGCGGCGCGCTTGGGCGAGAGCGTCCAGTGGTCGCGGCTGCCGCGCTCGATGGCGTTGTGGCCCATGTGCCAGATGTTGTAGAGGAGCTCGTCGCGGTTGCGGGCGGCGTAGTTGAGCACCGCGTAGTTGGCCGTGAGCGAGTAGTCGACGGAGCGGCGGAAGTGCCAGGTTTGCGGCGGCACCGGGAAGGGCAGGTCGCCGGACGGGATCTGGCGCTCGGGCACGAGAGGGATCTGCATCGGCGTCGGGCTGCCGACGGTCTCGGTGAGCAGGCCGATCATGTTGTGGAAATACACCGTGGTGCGCAGGCCGCCGTTCCACCAGGTGGAGAAGACGGAGCCGCGCTTCATGGTGGTGCCGGGCATGCCCTCGGCGACCCAGCGGCTGTGCATGGCCGCACCGACGGCGTCGAGCGACGTGACGATCAGCGGGTCGTAAACGTAGTTGAAGGGATCGCGGTAGGGCGGGCCGGCCACGATCGTGCCCACCGGGGCGGTCTGGTGATGGTTGTAGACGATTTGCGGGAACCACTCGAGATAGAGCTGCCGCGCCATGTTCGCGGACTCCTTCATGTTCGTCATCATGAAGTCGCGGTTGTTGTCGTGGCCGATGTATTTCTGGTAGAGCTGCGGCTCGCGGTCGACGATGCGCGAGGCTGGGTCGGGGCGCCGCATATACCACGAGCTGATGAGTTCCTGGCCGTCGGGGTTGGCGTGGGTGAAGAGGATGATGACGTTGTCGAGGATGCGGAGAGTCTCGGGGTCGGTGCGGCTGGCGAAGGTCCAGAGCGTGTCGATGAGTTGGGCGACGCCGAGCGTCTCGGTGGCGTGGAGGCCGCCGTCGATCCAGACCACGGCCCTGCCCTCGGCGGCGAGGGCGCGGGCCTGGGACGCGGTCAGGCCTTCGGCGCGGGCAAGCTGCGTGGCGATTTCCTTGTAACGGTCGAGCTTCGCCAGATTGGCGGGCGAAGTGCAGATGACCATGTGTTGGCGGCGGCCTTCCTCGGTGGGCCCGATGTCCACGAGTTTCAGGCGGTCGGATTCGGCGGCGAGTTTCTTGAAATAGGCCTCGGTCTGCGTGTAGGTGGCGAGTTGGTAGTCGTTGCCCATGTTGAAACCGAAGTGTTCCTTCGGCGAGGTGAGGGCGAGCGCCAGCGGCGCGATGAACAAGGCGGCGGCACAGGCCGCCCGGCGGACCAGGGGAAAGTTCATGGAGGGATGCGAATAGGAAGGTGTAGGAGCCTGCTTGCAGACGATCAGAGCGTGTGGTGTCGGCGGATGTGTCGAATCGCTCCTACCTGGAGTGCTGTAATTCGTGGCTGAGGATGCTCAAGGCGTAAACCGCGGCGGTGTCGCTGCGCAGCACGAGCGGTCCCAGCGTGATGGGCGAGCAGCCGGCCGTGATGGCGGCGGTCATCTCGGTCGGGGAAAAATCACCCTCGGGGCCGACGAGCCAGAGCACCGTGCGCGGGGCGTGGCCGTGTTTGGCGGAATAGGTGGCGAGCGCCTGCTTCAGCGTCGTGGTGCCGGCGTGGAGGCTGGCGATGAGCTTGAGGTCGTAGCCGCTGGCGGAAGTAAGAAAGGAGCGGAAAGCCAGCAGTGGAGCGATCTCGGGCAGCCAGGGATTGCCGCATTGCTTGGCGGCCTCGATTGCGCCGGTGCGCCATTTCTCGACCTTCTTGTCCGCGCGGTCGCCGTCGAGGTGAACCTGGGTGCGTTCGCTGAGCAGCGGGACGATGCGCGTGGCGCCGATCTCCGTGGCCTGGCGGACGATGTCGTCCATCGTCGCGCCCTTGGGCAGGGCCTGGCCGAGCGTGATTTCAAAGGCGCGGGGCCTGGCGGTGCGGGCTTCCTTCACTCGCAGCACGGTGGCGCTCTTGCTGGCATCGGTGCACTCGGTGAGCCACTCGCGGCCGTGGCCGTCGAAGGCGATGACGGGGTCGCCGCGGCCGCAGCGGTTGACGGTGACGAGGTGATGGCTCTCTTCGGGGGCCAGCCGGATTTCCGTGGCGGCGGCGGAGGCGGCGGGAGCGTAGGCGCGGAAGTCAGACATGAAATCCAGTGCCCGGGGTGGGGGTCGAACCCACAAGACTTTAGAGGTCGGTGGATTTTGAGTCCACTGCGTCTGCCAATTCCGCCACCCGGGCGACTGAGTTGGCGAGAGAAACGCACCGTCGGCGCGATGTAAACCCGTTTTTGCTCCCAGCGAGCAGCCGGTGGCAGCGGGCCTCCGGCTTACTTGGCCGCGACCTCGCGGTAGGCGCCGAGGGCGCGGTAGCGTTCGTAGCGGGCGTCGAGGAGTTTGTCGGGGTCGAGCTCGGTCAGTTCGCCGAGGTGGTGAACCAGAGCCTGCTTGAGCGCGGCGGCGGAGGAGGCGGGGTCGTTGTGGGCACCGCCGAGTGGCTCGGGGATGACGTCGTCCACCACGGCGAATTCCTTGAGATTGGCGGCGTTGAGTTTGAGGGCCTCGGCGGCCTTGGGGGCGTTGGCACGGTCCTTCCAGAGGATGGCGGCGCAGCCCTCGGGGGAGATGACGGAGTAGTAGGCGTTCTCGAAGATGAGCACGCGGTCGGTGACGCCGATGCCGAGCGCGCCACCGGAACCGCCCTCGCCGACGATGATGGCGATGGAGGGCACCTTGAGCATGGCCATCTCACGCAGGTTGACGGCGATGGCTTCGGAGACGTGGCGGGCCTCGGATTCGACGCCGGGATAGGCACCGGGGGTGTCGATGAAGGTGATGACGGGCAGGCCGAATTTCTCAGCGAGTTTCATCAGCCGGAGGGCCTTGCGATACCCCTCGGGCTGGGGCATGCCGAAGTTCCGGATGATGTTTTCCTTGGTGTCGCGGCCTTTCTGCTGGGCGATGATCATCACGGAGCGGCCTTCAAAGAAAGCGGTGCCGCCGACCAAGGCGCGGTCGTCGCGGAATTGGCGGTCGCCGTGCAGCTCCTGAAAGTCGGTGCAGAGGGCGGCGACGTAATCGAGGGCGTAGGGCCGCTTCGGGTGGCGGGCGACCTGCACGCGCTGCCACGGGGTCAGGTTTTCGTAGATGTCACGCTTGGTGGCGTCGATCTTGGCCTCAATGGTCGCCAGTTCGGCGGACATATCGATGTTGTTCTCAAGGGACTGTTGGTGGAGGGCTTCGAGCTGTTTTTCGAGTTCGCGGAGCGGTTTCTCGAATTCCAGCAGGTAGGCGGGTCTTTCCATGCGGGGAGGTTACGGGTGCGCGCGGACGGCTGTCAACGGGCCTGTCCCGGACGGCTGCAAACTGTTGGCGTGACCGGATGTAGGAGGGGCTTTATGCCCCGATTTGGAAGGGGTGCCGCGCACGGGTCGGGCGTAAAGTCTCTCTTCCGGTTCAGAGCCCTTCTTTCGCCGCCTCGGGATTCTTCAATTGCTCCTTCCAGCTGAGGATTTTGGCCTGGGCGCCGTATTTCTCGGCGGTGGCCTTGTCGCCCTTTTCCATCCAGATACGGGAGAGTGTGGTGTTGATGAAGAGGTCGTCGGGCCGGAGGGCGAGGGCGCGGTCGGCGGCGACGAGGGCGGTGTCGAAGCGGCGCAGGGCGAAGTTGATCTCGGCGAGCGCGTGCCAGGCCTCGAAGGCGGCGGGCGCGACGGTGGTGGCGTGGGCGAGCTTGGCCAAGGCGGCGTCGGGCTCGCCCATCGTGTAGTCGAAGGTGGCCTCTTCGATCAGGGTCTGGACATCGGCGGGCGTCACGGTCTTCGCATCGTTCGCGCCGGAATGGGCCGGGTCAAAAAGAAAGGACGGCCCTAGCGGGCCGTCCTCGATGGATGAGCGGGGCGGGAGCCTCAGCCCTGCTTGGCACCGGCCTCGATGTTGATCGTGAGGGCGACGTCGTCGCCGAGGGCCTTCTGCAGCATGGCGGGACCGGCGAGGCCGAAGTCGGACTTCTTGATCGTGGTCGTGGCTTCCCAACCGGAGAGGAGGGTGCCGGGGCGCATCCCCGGCCCGAAGCCGAGGAGCGTGGTCTTCAGGACGACTTCCTTGGTGATGTCCTTGATGGTGAGGTCGCCCGTGACATCGAAGGTGTTCTCGCCGGTCTTTTTCCAGGACTTGCTCTTGAAGGAGGCGGACGGGAACTTGGCGGCATCGAAGAAATCAGCGCTCTTGATGTGGTTGTCTCGGTCGTTGTTGCCGGTGGTCAGGGCGGCCACGTCGATGGTGGCGGTGACGCTGCTGTTTTCGAGGTTGTCGCGGTCGACGGTGATCTCGCCGCTGAGCTTGGTGAAGCTGCTGGTGTATTTGGAGAGGATGTGGCGGAGGCTGTAGTTGATCGCGGAGTGGGTGGCGTCGATCTTGTAGACTTCAATCGCTGCCTGGGAGCTGGCGGCGAGGCTGAGGAGGGAGAGGAGGGCGAGGAGGCGTTTCATGCGTGGGATGGGTTGATGGGATTGGGGGATGCGGGGAAATACGGATAGGCAGAATCGCGGACGGCGCAACTGAGGACTGCCGGGTCGGTCGGATTACAGGATCAGCATGGCGTCGCCGTAGCTGAAGAAGCGGTATTCACGGGCCACGGTTTCGGCGTAGATCTCGCGCAGCCACGCGATGCCGTCGGTCGAGCCGGGCGCGAGAAACGCCGCCACCAGGCAGAGCAGGGTGGAGCGGGGTTGATGGAAGTTGGTGACCAGCGCGTCCACGGCGCGGAACGCGCGCGGCGGATAGATGAAGAGGTCGGCTTCGCCGAAGAAATCGCGGCCGGTGGGCAGGGAATTGAGTGAAAGGTAGTGCTCGATCGTGCGGACCGAGGTCGTGCCGACCGCGATGCGGCGGCCGGCGGGGTTGAACAACGCGTGTTGGGTGCCGGGGGGAATCTCGTAAACCTCGCGATGGATCGGATGATCCTCGACGTGCTCGGTGGCAATGGGGCGGAAGGTGCCGAGCCCGACGTGCAGGGTGAGGTCGGCGGTCGCGATGCCTTGCGCGGAGAGCCGCGCCAGCAGTTCCGGCGTGAAGTGCAGGCCGGCGGTCGGCGCGGCGGCCGCGACCTGGTGCGCGCGGTCGGCGTAGACGGTCTGGTAGCGTTCGCGGTCGATGGCGCGCGCCGCGGTATTGTCGTGGCCGGTGATGTAGGGCGGCAGCGGCATGTCGCCGATGCGGTTGGCAACGGCGAGGATGTCGCCGTCGGGCGTGGCGAACGAGACCCGCACCGGGCCGTCGCCGGTTTTTTCGCGGACGGTGGCGGCGAAGACACCGTCGATGCCGAAGGTGGCGCCCACGGGCAGCTTTTTTCCGGGGCGCACGAGGCACCACCATTCGTCGGCGCCAGCCGCGGGACGGAGCAACAGGCACTCGACCTGGCCGCCGGTGGGGCGGGTGGCGTGGAGTCGGGCGGGGATGACGGCGGCGTTGTTGCGGAACAGGCAGTCACCCGTCCGCATATACTCGGGCAGGTCACTGAAATGCCGGTGCTCGATGCGGTGCTCCCCCCGGTGCACCACCAGCAAGCGCGAGGCATCGCGCCGGTCGGTCGGCACCTGGGCGATCAGCCGGGCGGGCAGGTGGTAGTCAAATAGGTCCGTCTTCAAGGTGGGCCGAAAGAAATTTCTTTCTCGACTGGATTAGAAATCGGGTGGCTGGCAACCTTTCTCGATGGAAAAGGCCTCTTGGAAAAAACTACTGCTGTGGCTGCTGGCCGCCGCGTGTTTTTTCCCCGTGATCTCGCCGCCCCTGGCGCTGTTGGGTGGCGTCATCTTTGCGGTGCTGCTGGGGCGCGTGGACGGCGAGCGCGCCGCACGGGTGCAGCCCTACCTGCTGCAAGGCTCGGTGGTGGGGCTGGGTTTCGGGATCCATTTGACGGCGGTCTTCCACGCGGGTTCGACCGGCCTGGCGGTCACCGCCGGTTCGCTGTTGGCCACGATGGGTCTGGGTTGGCTGCTGGCTCGCGGGCTGCGGGTGGAGCGGACGACCGGGCAACTCATCTCGGCGGGCACCGCGATTTGTGGCGGCAGCGCCATTGCCGCCTTGGGCCCGGTGCTGGGCGCCCAGCCGCGCGAGATGTCGGTGGCGTTGGGTTGCGTGTTTGTCCTCAATGCGGTGGCGCTGTTTGTTTTTCCAGGCATCGGCCACTGGTTCGCGCTGTCGCCCGAGCAGTTTGGCTATTGGGTGGCTGTCGCGGTGCATGACACCAGCTCGGTGGTCGGCACGGCGGTGCGCTATGCCCCCGAGGCACTGGCGATTGCCGTGCCTGTGAAGCTGGCCCGGGCGCTGTGGATTCTGCCGATGGTCGCGCTCGCGGCGATGTCCGCCCGGAAGCCGGGCGGCAAGGCCACGGTGCCGTGGTTTGTTTTCCTGTTCGTGGCGGCGTCCGCAGTGGCGTCATTTTGGCCGGCGGGCGGGCCGGTCTATCCTTGGCTGGTGGCTGCGGCCAAAGGCGGTCTGGCCGCCACGCTTTTCCTGATCGGGACCAGCCTGTCGCCGGGCATGCTGAAGGCGGTGGGCTGGCGTCCGTTCGCCCACGGCATCGCCTTGTGGCTGGTGGTCAGCGGGCTGGCGCTGTGGGCGGTGAAGCATCTGGTGTAGCCGGGTGGATCGGGTGACAAAAATGCTTGCCTCGTCCCGGGCAAATCCGCCGAATGCCGCCCCTGTCTGGCCGCTTTAGCTCAGTTGGTAGAGCGACTCATTCGTAATGAGTAGGTCGTCGGTTCAAATCCGACAAGCGGCTCCATTTTTCGCTCGGGGTGGGGTGGCCCGTCCAAAGCCCCATGTCCCCATTTTTTGATGGAGAGCCCGATGAAGGGCCGCTCAATTGTCCGCGATATGGTCGTCGGGCAGGTGACCCTGCAGCTTGCGGCGCAGGCGCTGGGCTTCGATCTCGGATTTCAGTGACGCGGCGAAGAGTTGCAGGCGGCGCCGGGTCTCGAGGGTTTCCAGCAACTGCTGCTTGATGGCGCTGTCCTCGCAGAGGTTGAAAGCCGCGATGTCGGCAAAGGTGTCGATGTCGTCGATGCTCTCGAGGAACTGGGTCATGCCCTTCGGCGCTGGCGTGCCGAGGCGGCCACCGAGTTCCCACCGGCCGTGGGCGGGGGGCTCATCTACGTCGTGGTGCAGGACGGTGTGCGTGCGCTGACGGCCGCCACCGGCGCCCTCCACTGGCAGCGTCCGCTGACCGGCGAGGTGGCGGCGCCGCCCTACTGGGATACCGGT
>DAORVZ010000053.1:0-8192 GCA_035434005.1 Lacunisphaera sp. | reverse complement strand
ACTGGTTGGCAAGGTGGCAGTAGTCACGGGAGGCGGCAATGGTGTCGGCCGGGGAGCGCTCGGGCGGGTTCTCGTAGCCGGGGGCGTGCGCGCCCAGCATGTCCAAGTACGCCGCGCCGCCCGCCGCATACAGGCCGCGATAGAAGGCCACGTCGGGCATGGAGACCGCCGGGTCGTCGTAGTCGGCAGAGGCGATCGGCGGACCGAAGACAATCGTTACGGGCGTGCCGAAGTTCGGTATCTTCGCCCCCTTGCCGAACGCGGTGAAGGAGCCGTAGACGCGGCAGGGCACGACGGGCACGCCGGTCTTGCACGCCATGAGGCCGACGCCCGCCTTGGCCTTTTGCAGGTGGCCGTCCGGCGAGCGCGTGCCCTCGGGAAAAAGCACGACGGCACGGTCATCCTTGAGCGCTTGCAGCACCTTTTTGATGGCCCCGATATCCCCGCTGTCGCGTTCGACGGGGATGGTTTCCACTTGGTTGAGCCACCAGGCAAGGACCCGGTTGTTCCACAGGCTCTTGCGCGCGAAGAAGCGCATCTGCTTGGCGATCTGGCTGCCCACGAACGGCGGGTCGAGGTGGCTGGCGTGGTTGGAGGCGATGAGGAACGGGCCTTCAGTGGGAAAATTATCCGTGCCCACCACCTCGCCGCGGAACCACATGGCGTGGATCAGGCCGGCCAAGTAGTGGAAGAAGCCGTAGAACGGCCGCATCGTGGCGTGGTCTGGGGTGCGAGGCATGACTCAGGGGGAATTCTTCGCGATGTGCGCGGCCATCTTCGCCACGACCTGCTCGAGCGAGATGAAGGTCGAGTCGATGTCGGTGGCGCCGGCGGGGCAGGTGAGGGGCGAGGCCTTGCGCGAGGAATCGAGCCGGTCGCGCTCGGCGATGGAGTCCTGCCCGCCCTCCTTAGCCCGGCGCTTGGCGCGCTCGGCGGGATCGGCGTGCAAGAAAAAACGGAAGTCGGCGTTGGGGAAAATCACCGAGCCGATGTCGCGGCCCTCCATGACGAGGCCGCGGAAGCCGTGTTGTCTGGCCACGTCGACCTGGCCGCGCTGGTAACCCAGCAGCACGTGCCGGATCTCGGGGATGGCGGCGTAGTGGGAGACGTGGTCGTTGACGTTTTGGCCGCGGATCTCGCTGCTCGCGGGCTCGCCGCCGATGAGCATCTGGGCGGAGCGGCCGTTGAGCCGGGTGCTGAACTTGAGGCTGGCGAGAGCGGCTTGGAGCTTCGGCAGGTCGGTGTGCGGCACGCCGAGGCGCAGCAGCTCGTAGGTGATGTGCCGGTAGAACGAGCCGGTGTCGACATGGAGCAGATTGAAGCGCTCGGCGAGGATCTTGGACGACGACGACTTGCCGGAGGCGGCGCCGCCGTCGATCGCGATGATGATGAAGGGCGGGTTCGCCATGAAGGTCTTAATGAGACGCAGCCCGCAGGCCGGCCAGCAAGTCAAAGAAGGCCGGGAAGGTCTTCGCGCAGCAGGCGGGATCCTTGATCGTGAGCCAGGGTCGGCCGTTTTTCAGCAGGTCGTGGCAGCCGAGGATGCCGAAACTCATCGCGAAGCGGTGGTCGTGGTAGGTCTCGATCTCGACGCCGGGCACCAGCGGGCGCGGGTGGATTTCCAGGGAATCCTCGGTCTCGATGACCTGTTGCCCGAGTTTGGTCAGTTCGCGGGCCATGCCGGCGACGCGGTCGGTCTCCTGTTTGCGGGTGTGGGCGATGCCGGAGATCTTCGTCGGGCCGGCGAGCAGCGGAGCGATCGCGGCGAGGGTGAGGAAGGTGTCGGAGAATTCGCGGAAGTTCTGGTCGCGGCCGCGCCGGTCGCGGGCGACTGCGGCGATGACCTCGCGGAACTGCATGTCGCCTTGCAGCGGACCGCCGTAGTTGGGCAATGTGAGCGCGCCGCCGGTGACGACGGGCAGGGCGAGAAAGTAGCTGGCGGCCGATGCATCGCCCTCGATCCGATAATCGGCCGGGGCGGCGGCGAACTGGCGCACCATCGCCTCGGTCATCGCCACAAAGGGCTTGGAGCCGGCCTCGCCCTTGAGTTTTACGGTGAGCGGCGACTTCGCGTGCGGGGCGACCAGCAGCAGCGCCGAGAGCATCTGGCTGCTCTCGGAGGCATCGAGCGCCACCTCGCCGCCGCGCAGGCCGGCGGTCCGGAGCGTGAACGGGAAGTTGCGGCCGCTGGCGCGTGCGCCTTGCGACTCGATGGCCTCAAGCAACGCCCCGATGGGCCGCCGCCGCATGGCCTCGTCGCCGTCGAAATGATAGGTGCCGTCGGGCCGCAGGCAGACGAAGGCGGTGAGGAAGCGCGCGGCGGTGCCGGCGTTGCCGACCTCGAGCTTCGCCTCGCGCACCGGGATCTCGCCGGCGCGACCGGCGATGGTGATCGTCAGGGCGTTCTCATCCGTCACGACGACGAAGCCCAGCGCGCGCAGCGCCGCGACCATGATTTGCGTGTCCCGGCTGAAGAGGGCGCCGTGCAACGTGGTTGTGCCCCGGGCCAGCGCGGCGAGGATGAGCGCGCGGTTGGTGATGCTCTTGGAGCCGGGCAGGGTGACACTGCCGCGCACCGGCCGCGTAAAGGGCGCGATGGGAAGTTTGTCAGGATAGGTGCTCACGGCATCGGGCGGAACTGCTCGCGGTAGGCCCGGCCGCGCTCGAGGATGGCCTGCACCTCGAACCAATCACGGTTGGCCAGCGCGCGTTCGAGGCCGTGCAGTTCCTCCTGATAAGCACGCACGGCGCGGAGCACCTCGTCACGGTTCTGGTCGAGGATGGTCTTCCAGAGCTTGGGGTCGCTGCCGGCGATGCGCGTGGTGTCGCGCAGGCCGCCGCCAGCGAAGTTGCGCCAGCCGACGTCGCGTTTCGCGAGACTGGCGCAAAGGGTTGAGGCCAGCACCTGCGGCAGGTGGCTGATGTGCGCGACGATCTCGTCGTGCGCGTCGGGTTCGAGGGTGGCGACGTCAGCCTCCAGCGATGTCCAGAAGGCTGCGACGCGCTCGGTGGCCCTGGGGTCGGTCTCGAGCAGCGGGGTGACGAATACTGTGCGGCGCACGAACAGGTCGGCGCGGCCGTGTTCCCAGCCGGTCTTCTCGAAACCGGCCATCGGGTGCGAGCCGACGAAATGGGCTCGTCCGGCGAGGGTCTTGTGTCCGAGGCGGCAAATCGCGCCCTTCACGCTGCCGACATCGGTGACGATGGTGCCTGGGGCGAGGGTGGGGGCGATCTGCGCCACGAGGGGGACGATCTGATCCACCGGTGCGCAGATGACGACGAGTTGCGCATCGCGTCCGGCGTCGGCCGGGGTGTCCGCCACGTGGTCGCACCACGGCTGGCTCTGGAGCTGCAGACGGGTCTCGGGCCGGCGGGCCCACAGGGTGATCTTCCCGGCGGCGCCGTAGTGGCGGGCGGCGCGGGCCACGGAGGCACCGAGCAATCCGGGCGCGAGGATGGCAATCTGGTCAAACACGCGCCAAGGCAAAGCAGCCGCCCGCGCATTGTCGAGCTTGGGGCGCGACACCCTCCGCCACCCGGAAATATGTAACGCATTGTATTGCACATTTCCGGGATGGCCAAAGCCGTTGCCTTTTCTCCGTGGGCGCGGTTGGGTAGCGCCTCACGCATGAACTTTGACAAAGTGCCGGAGTTGCCCGAGGTGCCGGTGACGCGTGTGCGTCGGCGCAAACGCGCCTGGCTCGGGGGCAGCTTACTGGTGCTCGCGACGGTGGTTGCCTACTGGCAGCTGGGTCGATCCGACAGCGCGCCCACGGCGGCGGAAAGGGAAGTGGCCGGCCAAATCGCCCGACTGGAGGTGCAGCTGGAGGCTGCGCACGCGCATCTGGCGTCCCTGCCGGAGAGCACCGCCCTCGCCGCCCGGCGAGCCTTGCTGGAAAGGGGGCTGGCACAACAGAACGAGTTGCGGCGCCTGCGCGCGACGCCGGAGCCGACGGACAGCCTGCGACTGGACGAGTGGCAGGCGCAGCTTGATGACGCGGTGGCGCGCGAATCCGGGCAACATATCCGGGAACTGGAAACGGCCGCCGGGGAGTTGCAGCGCCAGCACCAAACGGCTGCCGCGGTGGAGAAATTGCGGGAAGCCTTGCGCCTGCAGCAGGTCGTCAACGCCAGTTTGTCCGACCGGCAGACGAAAAGCTATGGGCGCGAGGCGCAATTGCAGCAGCAGATCGAGGAGCTCGGGGCCGGGCCGCGGGTCGCCGAGGCCAAGCTGGCGCTGTCCGCCGCCCGCGCGGCAGCGGCCGGCGGGAGCTGGGCGGACGCCGTCCAGCACTACGGCCGGGCTCGGGAAATCCAGCAGCAACTCAATCGCGAATTTCCCCGCTCCCGCTACTCCGACTTGCTGGCAGATGGCCGACTGGAGGCGGAACTGGCCTCGCTTGGGGCCACGGAAGCCCACACCCAGATGCAGGCGTTCCTGACCCAGGCTGTCGCGGCGACGGAAGACCCGGTCGCGGCGGACAAGTTCTACGCGCTGGCGGCCGACCGCCAGCAGGTGATCAACACCGAGTTTGCCAAAAGCCGGTTCGTGTCGATGACCCAGCTTGAGGAAATTGCGGCCGCGCGCCAGGCCTTGCGCCTCCGGCCGGTGCTGGAGAATTTGCATGAGCTGGATCGGCGCGTGGCAGATCACTTGCGGCGCCGCGAACTGTTCCAGGCGCAGCAATTGCTCACGTCGGCGTTGAGCGCATTGGAGGAGGCTGTCGCTCTGGCGCCCAAGGCGCGGGGATTGGACGAGGAGTTGCGCGAAAGGATCGCCTATCTGGGGCGCCGGGCGGGCGACGTGCTGGCCGTGCAGGATCAGGTCTATGATCTGCTGCTGCCGCTGCCCATGACGCCGCCTGCCGCCGGGTTGAGGCAACCCGTGCCGCAGGCACTGTATGCCACGGTCATGAACGCCAATCCCAGTCGGAATCCCGGCCAGGCACTGCCGGTGGATTCGGTGAGCGTCGCCGAAGCCCGGGAATTTTGCCGGCGCCTCGGCTGGGTGCTGGGGGCGGCCGTGCGCCTGCCGACGGCTGGGGAAATGCGTGCGATCCGCGCTGAGCACGCCACCATATCAGGGGAAAGCGCACCGCATGAGTGGATCGACGCAGAGGCCGGAGACGCGACCACGGCAGCGGTGCTTGCCCGGGATGGGGCCGTGCGAAACGTGTCCCGGACGGAACGGGCGCGAACGACGGGGTTCCGCGTGGTTGTGGCAGTCGATTTGCTGGCAGCGCGGTGAACGCTCTGCGGTGCACGATGCGCATCGTTCGCCGGTCGTGGACCGTCGCTACAGTCACCCCTTGCCCAGCTTTAGGACTCGCGCGAACTCCGTTGGGCGGACGGGCGAGACGGACAGCCGGCTTTGTCGCACCAGTTCCATGGCCTTGAGTGTGGCGTCGGCCTTGATCTGGGCGAGAGCGAGCGGAGCGGCGAGCGGCTTGACCGGGGCGAGTTCGACCGCGACCCAACCCGGTTCGTCGGCGGTGGTGTCCGGGTAGGCCGATTTGGTCACCTTGGCGACGCCGACGATGCTCTTGGATTCGCCGCTGTGGTAGAAGAGCACCGCGTCGCCGGGGCGCATGTCGTTGAGGTTGATCCGGGCGGCGTAGTTGCGGACGCCGGTCCAGTCGGTGCGCCGATCGCGGACGAGGTCGGTCCACGAGTAGGTCTCGGGTTCGGATTTCACGAGCCAGTATTGCGTTGTCATCGGGTGGGGTGCTTGGTCGGATGCAGGAAATGAGCGAGCCGGATCCGGAACTAGCCAAAAAAGCCCACCGGGCACAAATGATTCTTTACGGGGTCATGATCTTCTTCGGCCTTCTGCCCTTTGTCTTGCTGTGGCTGAAAAACCGGGGAGTATTCAACTGATTCGCCGCCCGTCGTATGAACAAAACGCTGCTCGTCATCCGGATCCTGTTTATCGCGCTGTGCGCCGTCGCGAGCTGGCTGGTCTGCTACACGGTGGAGGAGTGGGATCACCGCCGGATGCTGGCGGTCTTCATCGGCCTCAGCATTGGCTCTCTCGTGGTGTTGGTGGATCTGATGCTCAAGGGGTTTTCGCTGCGGGGGCTGACCGCTGTCACCTTCGGGCTCGGCGTGGGTGCCCTGATCGCCTGGCTCATCTCCAGCTCGCCGCTGCTGAACAAGGGCGACCAGCAGACCATCTACCTCGTGCAGCTGGCGCTGTTCCTCATCTGCACCTACCTCGGCACCGTCATCGCCCTGCGCGGCAAGGACGACTTCAACCTCGTCATCCCCTATGTCCGCTTCGTGCCGCATGAGGTGGACGTGCCCTTGGTCGTGGTGGACGCCAGCGCGCTGATCGACGGCCGCATCGCCAAGATCTGCCAGACACAGTTCGTCGGCGCCGCGCTGATCATACCGACCTTTGTGCTGGGCGAGCTGCAGGCCATCGCCGACTCGCCCGAGCCGGTGAAACAGGCGCGCGGTCGCCGCGGCCTACAGGTGTTGAACGATCTGCGGGCGATCAAGCAGCTCGACATCCGCATCCTCCCGAGCGAGGTCGCCCGCCGGCAGGACATGGACGCCAAGCTGGTCTTCCTCGCCCAGTCCATGCGCGCCAAGTTGCTCACCACCGACACGAACCTCGCCACAATGGCGAAATTTCAAGGCGTCTCCTGGCTCAACCTGCATGCGCTGGAGGCCGCCCTCCGCCCCGAGCTGGTCATCGGCGAGAGCCTCGCGGTCGAGCTGCTGCGCCCCGGCAAGGAGGACGGCCAGGCCCTCGGTTACCTCCCGGACGGCTCCATGGTGGTCGTGAACAACGGCCGGGCCTTCGTCGGCAAGCGCGTGACTGCCGAGATCATCGGCGTGATGCCCAGCGCCGGTGGCAAGATGGTCTTCGCCAACCTGCTCGGCGAGGCCGAGACGGCGTGACCCGGCGCTTTGCGCCGCCAACCCTGATCAGTTCTCAGTTTTTCGTAATTTTGCCCTTGCTGTCCTAACTGTCCTAGTGCAACTAGGACGGCGTGCTCCCGTTCTCCATCACCCTGAAACCCGGCCTGCCGATCACGGAGCAGGTGATTTTCGCCGTGAAGAAGGCCGTGGTCGCCGGCCAGCTGAAACCCGGCCAGGCGTTTCCCTCGGTGCGTATCGTCAGCCAGGAGCTGCAGATCAACCCGAATACGGCGCACAAGATCGTGGCGGCGCTCGTGGCGCAGGGCGTGCTGGTCACGACCCCCGCCGTCGGCAGCGTGGTGGCCGAGCAGGCCGCGGGTGACCGGACGGAGCGCGCCGAGTTGCTCGGCGACGAGCTCGAGCGCGTGGTCGTTGAAGCCAAGAAGCTCGGCCTGACCCTCGACGAGGTGTCCGCCGGCCTGGCCGCCCATTGGAAGAAGCTCGGCCGCAAATGAGTTCCTCATGAACCCAGAATTTATACGCGAAGGACGCGGAGCCCAAAACAAGGCGCAACCGGAATTGATGGTTGTTCCTCCGCGCTCTCCGCGCTCTCCGCGCTCTCCGCGTTAAACAGCCTCTTCCCATGAACATCATCGAAACGACGAGCCTCTCGCGGCGTTACTGGCGCACCGAGGCACTGCGCGACCTGACGCTAGCCGTCCCCGCCGGCAGTATCTTTGCCCTGCTGGGGTCCAACGGGGCGGGCAAGACCACCGCCATCAAGGTGCTCATGAACCTGCTCCCGCCGACGTCCGGATCGGCCACCGTGCTCGGCGTGGATTCGCGCCGTCTCCGTGAGCGCGAGCGTGCGCAGATCGGCTACGTTTCGGAGAACCAGAAGCTACCGCTGTGGATGAGCGTCCGGCAGTTGCTCGACTATTGCCGTCCATTTTATCCGACCTGGGACGCGGCCCTTGAAACCAAGTTGCTCGCCCAGTTTGACCTGCCGCCAGAGCGAAAGCTCAAGCACCTCTCCCGCGGCATGCTGATGAAAGCGGCGCTGCTCTCCACGCTCTGCTACCGGCCCAAGCTGCTGGTGCTCGACGAGCCGTTCAGCGGGCTCGATCCGCTGGCGCGCGATGATTTTGTGCGCGGCCTACTTGAGGCCTCCGGGCTCGGGGACTGGACCGTGCTGGTGTCGTCACACGATATCGAGGAGGTCGAGCGGCTGGCGGACAACATCGCCCTGCTCGAGAACGGCCGCTTGAAATTCAGCGAGACCACCGAGTCCCTGCTCGGCCGTTTCCGTCGCATGGAGGTGACGG
>DAORVZ010000052.1:0-8283 GCA_035434005.1 Lacunisphaera sp. | reverse complement strand
CCCTTGCCAAGTGCGGCGCGCACGCCGTTGACGTTCCAGGAAAGCAGTTTCATGCGGCCCCTAGTTCGCCGTTTCAAATGCCGGCTGCAACTCGTTTTGCCTTCCGCCGACCTCGACCGCCGGACAGCTTGGCGCAATGCCGGCCTGCACACTTGAGATGAAGACCATCCCCAACGCCCCGCGCGACGAGATTGCCGGCTGGCTGGGCGATGCGCTCAAGGTCAAGATCCACGCCCCGGCCCTCGAAGGTCGCGCCAACGACGCCCTGCTGGAATTTCTCGCTGACAAACTCGGCGTCCACCGCCGCGACGTCACCCTGGTCCGCGGCGACAAGTCCCGCCACAAGGTCGTCCGCATCGCGGGCCTGACGCTGGCGGAGGTGAAGGCGCGGGTCGCGCTGTAGGAGCCTGTTTACAGGCGACCATTCCGGCAGGAGGGATTTTATGCCCCGACAAGATGGTCGTCGGGGCATAAAGCCCCTCCGACCACATCGCCTGCAAGCAGGCTCCTACAAATTCCCTTCATCCAAGCGCCAGCGGGCGCCGGCCAATGACACAGACCGCAGTTGCCACCGCCGACACCCCGGCCAATTTCCTCCCCCGCATCTCCCATGTCCGTCTTCAAGCCCATTCCCCTCGGTCAGCGCATCCCCGGCAGCCCGCACTCCGTCGCCTGCAGCCTGCCGACCATGGCCAATGTCATCGGCTATGAGGAAGGCCGCCCCGAGACCACCCGGCACATCGCCTCGGGCTACCCGCGCTTCGTCGTCCACACCCACGCCAAGCGCCTCTGCGAACACCTCGCCCGCCGACCCGAACTCGCCGGCAAGTCGCTCTGGCTCGTCACCTCCGCGCGAATGGCCGCCGCCCTCGCCGACCACCTCGGCCGCTCCGGCCCGGCCGCCGCCACGCCCTTCACCGCCGACCGCATCGACGGCGTCGCGCACGCCGACACCCCCGCACTGAACGCCCGCTCCAAGGTTTACCTACAGCACATCGGCGGCTTCCTCTCCTCCCGCGCCGCCGAGGATCATCTCGTCCGCCTCCGCCAACTGCCGATCGCCGCGCCGGAGAAACTTTTCCCCGGCGACGCCACCGCCGAGATCAGGCGCGTGCTCCGCGCCGCGCTTCCCGTCGCCGATCCCGACCTGCTCCTCGCGCCGAGCGGCATGAACGCCCTCTACGCCTCCTTCCGCGCCATCAGCACCGTGCAGGCCCGCGCCGGCCGCACCGCCTGGCTCCAGTTGGGCTGGCTCTACCTCGACAGCATCGCGCTGCTGCGAAAATTCACCCCCGACCCGGCGCGCGACTACCTGCGCCACGGCGACGTCACCGACCTCGCCGGTCTGGAAAAACTTTTTGCCACCCACGGCCCGCGCCTCGCCGGCCTGATCATCGAGGCGCCGACCAACCCGCTCATCCAGACCGCCGACCTCGCCGCCGTCACCGCCCTGGCCCGACGCCACGGCGCCAAGGTCATCCTCGATCCGGCCGTCAGCTCGCCGTTCAATGTCGATCTGCTGCCCCACGCCGACCTCGTCGCGACCAGCCTCACCAAATACACCGCTCACGAGGGTGATGTCATCGCGGGCGCTGTGGCCGTCAATGCCGCGCGCCACGACGCCGCCGAGCTCCGCGACCTCGTCGCCGCCAACCTCGAGCCCATGCATGGCCGCGACCTCGCCCGCCTCGCCGCCCAGATCGGCGCCACGGCCGACGTCGTCGCCCGCATCAACGCCAGCACCCTCAAGGTTGCCGCGTTCCTCGAGTCGCATCCGGCCGTCGCCCAAGTCTGGTGGGCGCACCAACCCGCCACCAAGGACAACTATCTCAAGATCGCCCGCTCACCCGCGTCGCCCGGCTGCATGGTTTCCTTCACGCTCAAGGGCCCGCTCGCGAAATTCTACGACGCCGTCCGCCTCCCCAAGGGGCCGAGCTTCGGCATGACGACCACGCTCATCTCGCCCTTCGTCTACCTCGCGCATTACGACCTCGTCACGAGTGAGGCCGGCCGCACCGAGCTCGCCGCCCACGGTCTGTCCCCCGACCTCCTCCGTCTCTGCCTCGGCACCGAGCCCGTCGACGATATCATCGCGGCTCTCGCCGAGGCCCTGGGTTGAGGCATTCGGGCAACGGAAATTTGTAATACAATGTGTTACACATTTCCGGCCAGGTCGGCCGCGAGCCGGTCAATGCACCCGGGTCAACCGGTGGAAGCGCCACCCGAGCAGCAGCGCCGCGCAGCCCAGGCCTGCGGCGAGGCCCGTCCATAACCCCACCGCGCCGAGCGGCGTGTGGAACGCCAGCCCGTAGCCCAGCGGCAGCGAGATGACCCAGTAGGCGATGAACGTGATGACGGTCGGCACGCGCACATCGTGCAGGCCGCGCAGGGCGCCGGCGCTGATCACCTGGCCGCCGTCGAAGAGCTGGAAGAACGCCGCGACCACCAGCAATTGCGCCGCCAGCGACGCCACATCCGCCGCCGGTGTGAACGCCGCCGTGATGCCCCGCCCCGCCAACGCGAACGCCAGCGCGAAACCCACCATGATGACCAGCCCCGTCAGCAAGGCGCCGAAGCCGATCGGGCGCAGCGCGTCGCCCCGGCCCTCGCCCTGCGCGCGGCTGATCCGCAGGCTCACGGCCAGGGACAGCCCGAGCGGGAACATGAACGCCAGCGACGCGCACCCGATGGCGATCTGGTGCGCGGCCAGCGGCAAGGTGCCGAGCCAGCCCATCATCAGCGCCGTCGCCACAAACGCCCCGCCCTCAAAGAGCAACATGCCCGCCGCCGGCACGCCCAGCCGCAGCAGCGCCGCGAAACGGCCGCGTTCCCAACCGGCCCACGGCGCGGCCCGCACCGGCGCGAACGTCGGCGAAGTGTTCAGCCACAGCGCCAGCGCCGCCACCGCCGCAAACCGCGCGATCAGCGTCGCCCAGCCGGAGCCGACCAGGCCCAGCGCCGGGAAACCCAGGTGCCCGAACACCAACACCCAGTTGAGGAAGGCGTTCAGCGCGATGTCGGCCAGCATGATGCCCATCGGCACCCACGGCCGGCCGAGCGACTCGGCGAACTGCCGCTGCACCTGGAAGAACAGCGCGAACACGATCGAGCCCGCGATCAGCAGGTAAAACGGCTGCATCACCGCCACCACTTCCGCCGGCTGGCCGAAGTGGTGGAGCTGCGTGGACAGGGCCAACATGCCGCCAAAGGCCCCGAGCCCCACGGTGAGCGCGAGCGCCCGCCCATGGCGCAGCCACGCCGCGCAGCCGTTCTCGTCACCGGCGCCGTGGTCGCGCGCCGCCAGCACGCCCGTGCCTAGGATCAGGCCGATGCCGACCACATAAAAGAGGTTGAACACGCCGTGCGTGAACGCCGCCGCGGCCAGCTCCACCTTGCCGACGCGCCCGATGTAGGCGTTGTCGGTCAGCCCGATCAGCATCTGGCTGACCTGCCCGACGATGATCGGGAAGGCCAGCGCCAGCGTCGGGCGCAGTTCGCGGCGAAGATCGGACAATTTAACCACGAAGCGCACGAAGGACACGAAGGCTGGCCGGTGCAAGCCTCCGGGCGCGTATCGGCCGCTTGTCGCGGCAATTGTGCGAACGCTGTTTCCGACATTTCCGTTGTTTTTCGTGCGCTTCGTGTCCTTCGTGATTAAAAAATGACCCCGCTCGCCCTCGGCATCATCCTCGTCGCCGCCTTCACCCACGCGACCTGGAACTACGCCGCCAAGCGCTCCGGCGGCGGCCTGCCCTTCGTTTGGCTCACGGGGCTCGTGTCGCTCTGTTTCTACGTGCCGCTGTCCATCGCTTACCTGCTGTGGAAATCGCCCGCGATCCCGCCCGGCGCGGGGCTCATCGTCCTCGGCAGCGGCCTGATCAAGATGGCCTACGCACTCCTGTTGCAGCGCGGCTACCGGCACGGCGACTTCTCGCTGGTCTACCCGCTGGCGCGCGGCACCGGGCCGTTGTTCTCCACGCTGGCGGCCATCGCGCTCTTCGGCGAGCGTCCCACCGCCCTCGCGCTCGCGGGCGGCGGCATCATCATCGTGAGCATCTTCACCCTCACCGGCGGCACGCGACTGCTGCACGCCGACCGCGCCCACCTGCGGCAGGGGTTGATCTACGGTTTCACGTGCGGCTGCTGCATCGCGGCGCTGACGGTGTGGGACAAACACGCCGTGTCCCACCTGCACCTGCCGCCGCTGGTCTATGACTGCAGCACGCAGGTCGTGATGTGCCTCGTGCTGGCTCCGTTCGCCTGGCCGCGCCGTGCCGAGGCCGCCGCTGCGTGGCGCGACCACCGCTGGAAGGTCTTCGCCGTCGCCCTGCTCGCGCCCCTCGGCTACATCCTCATCCTGACCGCGATGACCTTCACGCCGGTCAGCTACATCGCCCCCGCGCGCGAGATCAGCATCCTCATCGGCACGTTCTTCGGAGCGAAGCTGCTGAAGGAGGCCGACGCTCCGCGCCGGCTCTTCGCCGCCGGCGGCATGGTCGCGGGCGTGATTGCGCTGGCTCTGGGTTAGGGAGGGCGTAGCTTTCCGCCGTGCGCTTGCCGAAGGAACTCGTGATCCTGCTCGTCCTGCTCGCCGTGATGGTCATCGGCGTGTCGTGGTATGTCGTGGATCGGCGCGCGAAAATGAAGGCCGACCGGGCTGCGCCGCCGGTCGCCGCGCCCCCCCGCCCCTGAAACCCCGCTCCCATGCTGAAAGGTAGCTTTGATCTGCCGGTGCTGTTCGACCTCGGGGCGACCTTTGCCTTTGCCCTGACCGGCGCGCTCGCCGCCATCCGGCGGCACTACGACATCGTCGGCGTGCTGGCCCTCGCGCTCGTGTCGGGCATCGGCGGCGGGCTGATTCGCGACGGCATCTTCATCCAGCAGAGCCTCACGCCGCTCCTCACGACGCCGGCCTACCTCTACACGGTCACGGGTGCCGTGGTCGTCAGTCTCTTTTTCGGGCGGCAAGTCCATCGTTTCCACCGGCTCATCGCGTGGGTGGATGCGCTCGGCCTCGGGGCCTACGCGGCGTTTGGCGTGCAGAAATCCCTCACCGCCGGCCTGCCGCCCCCGGCCGCCGTGCTCGTCGGCGTGATCAACGCCATCGGCGGCGGCCTGCTGCGCGATGTGCTCACCCGCGAGGAACCCCTCGTGTTCAAGCCCGGCCAGTTCTACCTGCTCACGGCGCTGGTCGGCGCCGTCACCTTCATCTGCGCCGGCGTCTACCTCGCCATCAGCGCGACCCAGGCCGCGTTCCTGGCCATGGCGGTGACGTTCCTCTTCCGCTCCGTCACCATCGCCTTCAACTGGCGAACCGCGCCGGTCTCCTCCGGGGTCATCTTCAAGCAGGGCGAAGACCCGCCAGCCAGGCCGTAGGCCCACCCTCACTCTCACTTTCACCCTCACTCGTCCCATGCGCTTCGTTCTCGCGCTCGACCAAGGCACCACGTCGTCACGCGCCATTGTCTTCGACCGGCGCGGCCGCGCGGTGGCGACGGCGCAGCAGGAATTCGCGCAGCACTATCCCCGGCCCGGATGGGTCGAGCACGACCCGCGCGACCTCTGGGCCTCCACCCGCCGCACCGCCCTCGGCGCCGTCGCCGAGGCCAACCTCACCGGCCGCGAGCTCGCCGCCCTTGGCCTGACCAACCAGCGCGAGACCACCCTGCTCTGGGACCGCCGCACCGGCCGGCCGCTGCACCGCGCCATCGTCTGGCAGGACCGGCGGACCACGGCCCTGTGCGCCCGGTTGAAACGGCAGGGCCTCGAGCCGCTCTTCCGCCGCACCACCGGCCTGCTGCTCGATCCCTATTTCTCCGGCACGAAGCTCGCGTGGCTGCTTGACCACGTCCCCGGCGCCCGCCGCCGCGCGGAGAAGGGCGAGCTCGCCTTCGGCACCGTGGACACCTGGCTGCTCTGGCAGCTCACCGGCGGCCGCGTCCACGCGACCGACGTCTCCAACGCCTCGCGCACCCTCTTGCTCAACCTCCGCACCGCCGGCTGGGACGACGAGCTCCTCAAAATCCTCCGCATCCCGCGCGAGGTGCTGCCCGAGGTGCGCGCCAGCAGCGGGATTTTCGGCGAAGTGTCCGCCGTGCCGGCGCTCAACGGCATCCCCATCAGCGGCATCGCGGGCGACCAGCACGCCGCGCTCTTCGGCCAGGCCTGCTGGTCACCCGGCATGGCCAAGAACACCTACGGCACCGGCTGCTTCCTGCTCATGCACACCGGGCCCAAACCCGTCGTTTCCAAAAACAACCTGCTCACCACGATCGCCTGGCAGATCGACGGCCGGACTGAATACGCGCTCGAAGGCTCCGTCTTCATCGGCGGCGCCGTCGTCCAGTGGCTGCGCGACGGCCTCGGCCTCATCGCGAAGTCGGTGGATGTGGAAAAACTCGCCGCCCAGGTCGCCGACAACGGCGGCGTCTACCTCGTGCCCGCCTTCGCCGGGCTCGGGGCGCCGCATTGGGACGCGGCCGCGCGCGGCGTCATCACCGGCCTGACGCGCGGCAGCAACGCCGGCCACCTCGCCCGCGCCGCGCTCGAGAGCATCGCCTACCAGAGCGCCGACCTGCTCCGCGCCATGGAGGCCGACTGCGGCCGCAAACTCCGCGAGCTTCGCGTCGACGGCGGCGCCGTCTGCAACAACGCGCTCATGCAATTCCAGGCCGACCTGCTCCGCGTGCCGGTCGTTCGCCCGCGCACCACCGAGACCACCGCGCTCGGCGCCGCCTATCTCGCCGGCCTGGCCACCGGTTTCTGGAAAAACCGCGCCGAGCTCGCGTCGCTTTGGTCCGCCGACCGCACCTTCCGCGCCACCGCTCCCGCCGCCACCGCCCGGCGTCTCATGGGCGAATGGCACCGCGCCGTCGCCCGCGCCAAGGGCTGACGCGTAATCACCGCGTTCAGCCGGCGTCACTCCGCCATGGATCAACTCTGGAATCCCGCCCGGCTTGTGATCGCCTTCGTCGTGCTGTGTGCGATCTTCGTGCCTCTGGAGTCGCTGTTCCCGCTGGTGCGCCGACAGTCCTGGCAGCGCCCGGGCGTCGTGACCGACATCATCCACTTCTTCATCACCGGTGCGATCCGCAAGCTCCTGGTGATCTTCACGCTCGTGGTGCTGGTTTACTGGCTCGGATTCCTCGTCTACCCGCCGCTGCAGCGGACCATGCTCTCGCTGCCCTGGTGGTTGCAATTCGTGATCGCAAACGTGGTGTTTGATGTCGGCGCCTACTGGGGCCACCGGTGGGCGCACACCCTGCCGTTCCTCTGGCGCTTCCATGCCGTGCACCACTCGAGCGAGCACCTCGACTGGGTGGCGGCCAGCCGGCTGCACCCCTTCGACCAGACCTTCATCCGCATCTGCGGCATCCTGCCGGTCTACCTGCTAGGGTTCACCAAGGAAACTTTTGGCGCGCTCATCGCGTTCGAGGGCCTGCTGGCGATCTTTATCCACGCGAACGTGCGCTGGCGCTTCGGCTGGCTCGAGTGGCTGGTGGCCACCCCGGCTTTCCACACTGGCACCACGCCAACGAAAGCCCCGAGACCTCGAACAAGAATTTCTCCGGCCTGCTGCCGTGGGTGGACTGGATCTTCGGCACGTTCTACCTGCCCAAGAAGTATCCCGACAAATACGGCATCAACGAGAAGATGCCCGCCGATTACCTCGGTCAGTTGACCCAACCGTTCAAGCCGCGGGAATAGGTCGCCCGGCCGGCCACCGGGTAAAGCGCCGGTTAACCCGTTATTTTTTACAGAACGGTCTCGGGCGGGCTTGCAGCCGGGGTGGCACCCCGGCATATGTATCCGCCTCCACACCAGCCTGCCGCATGAAAATTTTCCGTTCGCTTGCCGCCGTATTGTTTGTGTCCGCGCTCGGCCTCACCGCCGTCGCCCAGGAAAGCAGCGAGGTCGCCGGGCTCCGCGCCAAGGCCGTCAAGGGCAACGGCATCGCCCAATACAACCTCGGCCTCGCTTACGCGCAGGGCCGCGGCATCGCCGCCGATCCCGTCGAGGCCTTCGTCTGGCTCTCCCTCGCCCGTGAAAACGGCGCCCGCGGCCGCGATCTCGACGGTGTCATTGCTTCCCTCGACAAGGCCTCCCTCGAACTCGCGCAACAGCGCCTGGCCGAGCGCAAGACCGCTCTCGGCGTCCGTCCCACGACGCCGGCCCCGGTGCGCCCCGCCACGACTCCGGACGTCGAGACTCCCATCCGCTCCGGCCCGGCCGGTCCCGGCGCCCCGGCTTCCCCGGGTGAGGATTCCGGCGCCGCCAACCTGC
>DAORVZ010000051.1:0-8314 GCA_035434005.1 Lacunisphaera sp. | reverse complement strand
CCCTCCCGGCCGACCTCGAAAACTACGTCTGCAAGCCGCTCTACTCCTTTGCGGGCCTCGGCGTGGACATCGCGCCGACGCGCGAGAAGATCGCCGCGATCGAGAAACCGTCCGAGTGGCTGCTGCAGCGCAAGGTCACCTACGCGCCCGTGATGGAGACGCCCGACGGCCCGGCCAAGGCCGAGGTGCGGCTCATCTACGCCGGCGACGGCACCGGCATGCCGAAGCTCCTCAACCAACTCGTGCGCCTGACGAAGGGCGCAATGCACGGCGTGGATTTCAACAAGGGCCGCACCTGGGTCGGCGCCGCCTGTGGGTTTCACGCGCCGGGCGTGTAGGGAATTTGCGACCGCAAATAAAGAGCCGCGGCGCACCCCTGCACCGCGGCCCTTCTGCACACACTCTGCCCTGCGGCAGAAGCTTGTTGAGTCCTTAGAAGCGGAAGTTTGTTCCGATCGTGAACGAGGTATTCTGGTCGTCGTCGCGCTCGACGCCGGCCATGACCGCCCACTGGCTGTCCACCCAGTAGTTGGCCTTCACGCCGAAATTGAACACTCCGCTGCCCGCGAGATCCGGCGCGTCGGCATACCTGACAAACGGGGTCACCGTGACGGCCGGAGCCAACTGGAGCTCGGCGCCGACAGCCACACTCCAGACAAAGGAGTTGTCGGAGGTGCCGTAGCCACGCTGCCACGCGTAACCGCCGCCCGCCTCGACGTAGGGCTTGCCCCACGCGAAGGCGTTGCTGAAGGCGCGCAGGCCGGCCGTGACGCTCTGCTGGTTCAGCCGGTCGCCGGCCAGGAGGCCGGTCTGCGTCCAGTCATAGCTGAACACGGCGTCGAGCCCGACGTTGAGCGGCTGGTTGAAGCCGAAGCTGAAGTTGTCCGCGTGGGTCGGCGCATCGAGATCGATGTAGCTGTAGTTCAGGCTGGCGTATTTCTGGCCGAGCAGGCCCTGGCCGGCCGGCGTCCTGGCCGCCGGGGGAGGCGTGTCGAGCGGCACATCGGCGCGCGCGAAAGTCACGAGGCTGAGGGCCGCCGCAGCGGAAATGAGGAGCTTTTTAAGCAGGATTTTCTGATTCATGTTGGGTTGGTTGGTTGGTGCCGCCGCGCGCCGAGCACGCGATGACGCCCACAGAGAACACGCCGGGCCGGCAGAGTTCCGCGCCGGCGAAATTCTGCCGACATAAACAATTTTTTCAGGAACCGGCCCCGGCACGCGTTGTCGGCCGCGCATTTCCCGGCGGCTTTGCCGCCACTTGCCATGGTTCGCGCCTTGAGTAGTCTGGGGCCCCATGAAATTCTCACGTCTCCTCCTGCTCCTGCCCGCCATGTTCCTCTTCTCTCGCGCCGCCGAACCGCTGAAAGTCGGCGATCCCGCCCCGGCCGTCACCGGCGTCACGGACACGGGCGAAAAACTCGCTCTGGCCGACGTCTATAAAAAGCAGCCCTACACCCTCGTCTATTTCTACCCGAAGGCCGACACCCCGGGCTGCACGAAGCAGGGTTGCTCGCTCCGCGACGGCTATGAGGCGCTGACCAAGCAGGGCGTCGCGGTCATCGGGGTGAGCCACGACGACGTCGCGGCGCAAAAAGCCTTCAAGGAAAAATATCACCTGCCGTTCACCCTGATCGCCGACACTGACAAGGCCCTCATCAACGCCTTCGGCGTGTCGACCAAGGCGGTGCCGCTCATGGGCGAGTTCGCCTCGCGCTCCGCCTATCTGGTCAAGGGCGGCAAGATCATCTACGCCGATTACAAGGGCACCACGGACAAGCAGGCCGAGGCCATTCTCGCCGTGCTGGCCCAAGCCGCACCAGGCGCCTGACCTCTCCGGTGCAGTCGGCTAAAGCTCGTCGTCATCCACCGCCGCCAGCACCTCGGCCTGCGGGTCATGCCGGGCGCGCTCGATCCAGTCCGCCAAAAGCCGTCGCGGCCCCAGCAACTCCGGCGGCAGCAGCGCCGCCACCAGGTCAATGAGGCGCCACTCGCCTCTCTCGTCGCTGACGACGTTGCGGTCGTGGGTGTCGGCCACGAGCCAGGGCGCGCCGTCGAGAAACGCCAGTCGCGGATGGTCGCGATCCGCGCGGAGGAAACGCGACGGGATCGGGATGAGCCGCGCCGGATCGAGGCCCGAGACATCCGTCTGCTCCGGCAGCGCGCGGCCGAAGGTCTGCTTGACCACCAAAATACCCTCGGGGGTGAGGCCGACGATCTCAGTCGGCATGCCGAATTCGTGGATGAGTCGCAGCTTCTCGAACAGCATCCGGTAGCTGCCGGGCACGGCGGTGGCCTCCAGCAGGTCGCCCTCGCCGCGGCGAAAGGCGAAGGTCGCCCCGACATCGCCGCCTTCGCGGAACAGGAAGAACTTGTAGACCGAGAGCTGGGCGTCCACGAAGGCCAGCGCCTCCACGCCGCCGCCGATGCGCCGCAATCGCGCCGTGTTGGCCTCGAACGGATCGTCGTCGTCCGCACTGAATCCAAAGTCCTCTAGGCGCACCAACGGCAGCGTCGCCCGAAAAGCGCGGATCGCCGCGCCCAGCGCGGCCCACTCGCCACCCGTCAGCTCCAGCAGCCCTACTTCGTCCTCGGCGGCGAGGACGAGAGTGCGGTCTTTATCTGTTGCGATAGAGCATTGGGCTGCTGCTTGGCCCAGCTGATCGAGCGCCCGAAGTCGTTGCCGGTGACCGTCCAGAACAGCGGCCCATCCCTCCGGGCCGGGGAGGCGGGCGCCGATGAGGTGGGTTTCTCGTCCGGTGAAGGGGTCGGCGGGTGGCATGGAGCGGGCACGCGCCCAAGGTCGCGGCGGCCGCGCCCGAACGCAAAAACTATTTGTGCGCAGGCTGTTCACACGCGAAATCCATGGCGAGAATGTAAGCGGCGCGGGCTTGCCGCCGGGCGAAATAGCCGAAAACCTCTCGCTTGACACCCCCCGCCCCGCCCCGCGAACCTGACCCTCTTTTCTCTATCCAACCATGAAGCCTACATTCCGCCCGCATCGCAAGAAACGCGCCCGCAAGATCGGTTTCCGCGCCCGCAAGGCCACCCGGGGTGGCCGCAAAGTCCTCGCCTCCCGCCGCCGCAAGGGCCGGAAGCGCCTGACCGTCGTCTAAGGATGCGCCTCCGCGCCGGGCAGCGCCTGCGGCGCAACGCCGATTTTGGCTCCGTCCGTGAACGGGGCCGCCGCCTCGACTGCGGAGCCTTCCTCCTGGCCTGGGCCCCCCGCCCCGGCTCCGCGCCGACGGCCGCCGCCCGGGTCGGCGTCGTCGCCTCCCGCGCCGCTGTGGGTAACGCCGTCCATCGCAACCGCGCCAAGCGCCGCCTCCGCGCCCTCTACCGCAAACACCAGTCGCTCGTGCCCCACGGTCTCGACCTCATCCTCACCGCCCGCGCCGCCCTCCTGCGCCTGGAGTTCGCCGAGGTGGAGAAAAAATTCGCCGACGTCTGCCACAAGCTGGCCCGCCCACCCGTCTGATGCCCGCTCTTCTTCCGCTACTCGTCGCCTTGCCGAGCCGTGCCGCGCGCGGGTTGATCTGGATTTACCAGCGGACGCTCTCGCCGGCACTGGTCGTGCTCGATCCGACCGGCGGCTGCCGCTTCGCGCCGACCTGCTCGCACTATGCCTGCGGCGCGCTCGCGGAGCACGGCCTGATCGTCGGCACCGGCCTCACCGTGCGTCGCCTGGCCAAGTGCGGCCCCTGGCACCCGGGCGGCGAGGATCCGGTGCCCTTGCGCAAACCGGCCTGCGTGGCTGTCTCCCGTCCCTCGTTCCCTTCTCATGGATAAAAAGAATACCGTCATCGGGGTGCTGCTCCTCGTCGCCGCCATGGCGAGCTTCTACATCAGCGCGCGCCATGCGCCCCAGCAACCCGTTCGCCCGCCCACACCCGCCGCCACCAGCGGCAGTCCGCTGGCCACCAACGAGGCTCCCGTCGCCGGCCCGGCCAGCTCACCGAGCGACGCCACCCTCACCGCCGCGCCCTCCGCCACCACGGCCCCTGCCAAGTTTGCCACCCTGGCCAACGAGTTCCTCGAAGTGCAGTTCACCGACCGCGGCGGCGCCATCGACTCCATCGCCCTGCTCCATAAAGCCGCCCACCTCGACGCCAAGGGCAAGCCCGCCTCCGAACGCTACACCCTCAACGCCAACCAGGCCGCGCCAGCGCTGAGCCTCACCGATTTTCCCGGGGCCGACCGCACCATCGCCTACACGCTCGTCTCCCAGACCACCACCGAGATCGTCTATCGCGCCGCGACGCCGAACCTCGAGGTCACGCGCCGCTACTCGCTGGCCAAGGCGCCAGGCCGGGACGACTACCAGCTCCGCCATGAGACCACCTTCCGCAACCTGACGGACGCCCCGCTCATCCTGCCGCGCGCGGTCTTCAACCTCGGCACCGCCATCCCGCTCAGCGAAACCGACACCGGCATCTACCTCAACGTCGGCTACTACGACGGCGAGGACGCCCATTTCGTCCAACGCGACGATCTGGCCAGCTCCGGCTTCTTCAGCTCGGCCCCGCCGCCGACCCACCTCGACAAGCCCGCCGCCCTCCGCTGGGCCTCCGTGAAGAACCAGTTCTTCGCCATGATCCTCACGCCCGACCAGCCCGGCAACGGCGTGCGCATCGAGCGCGTGAAGGTCAACCCGCTGCTGCCCGCCGACAGCCGCGCGGCCTACGGTGTCACCGCCTATGCCCAGTTCGATCTCAAGCCGCTGGCCGCCGGCGCGAGCACGACCTTCGGCGCCAGCTACTACGCCGGCCCCAAGGAATACAAGCGCTTCGCCAACACCGATGTCTTCAAGCACCACGAGGAAAAGGTCATGCAGTTCAGCAGTGGCATCGGCAAAATCTTCTTCTCGGGCTTCTTCGTGCCGCTCCTGCTGACCATCATGAACTGGGTGCATTCGCTCGTGCCAAGCTGGGGCTGGGCCATCGTCATCACCACCCTCATCCTGAAGATTGTCTTCCTGCCCCTCACCCTCGCCGCCTCCCGCTCCGCCAAACGCATGGCGAAACTCCAGCCGCACATGCAGGCCATGCGCGAGAAATTCAAGGACAACCCCCAGAAGATGCAGACGGAGACGCTCCGCCTCTTCAAGGAGAACAAGGTCAACCCGGTGGGCGGCTGCATCCCTATCCTCATCACCATCCCGTTCTTCATAGGCTTCTTCACCATGCTGCAAAGCGCGTCCGAACTGCGCTTCGCCCCGTTCCTCTGGGCCCACGACCTTTCGGCGCCGGACACGATTTATTCCTTTGGCGCCGTCACCCTGCCCCTCCTCGGCCTGACCCACCTGAACGTCAACATCATGCCCATCCTCATGGGCGCGACGATGATCTTCCAGATGAAGCTCACGCCGACCCCGACCACCGACCCGGCGCAGCAGGTGATGTTCAAGGTCATGCCCTGGATCTTCACGCTGTTCTGCTACACCTTCGCCTCCGGCCTCGCGCTCTACTCGACCATCAACGGCCTGTTCACCATCGGCCAGCAGATGGTCATCAACCGGATGCCCGAGCCCGACCTGCCAATCAACAACGGCGGAGCCAAGCCGGCGGTGGCCGGCGCCGTGAAGAACGTCACCCCCCGGAAGAAACGCGGCTGACCCGCGCCCGCCCCGGCCGGAGGAGCCCCGCCGGTTTCTCCCGGTGCCCGGCCGGCGGGCTGGTCCTTACGGCCTAACCCACCCGTTGCGGGTTGAAGGTTTGCGCGGTTTCGCCAACGTGCGACTCTCCTCCCCCGCCATGAGCCTCGAATCCTACTTCGCCCCGTTCCGCGCCGGCATCATCGGCCTCGACCAGGACTTTGACACCCCCTTCGGCCGGCAGCGCATCCTCTACGCCGACTGGACCGCCAGCGGCCGCATGTTCGGCCCTCTCGAGAAATTGATGGCCGAGGAGATCGCTCCCTTCATCGGCAACACCCACACCGAGACCTCCGTCACCGGCTCCACCATGACCCGCGCCTACCATGAGGCGCTGCACCGCATCAAGGACCACGTCCACGCCGACGCCGGCGACGCCATCATCTGCTACGGCGCCGGCATGACCGCCGTCGTCAACAAGCTCCAGCGCATCCTCGGCCTCCGCGTCCACGAGAAATACCGCCCCCAGGTCCAGCTCGCGCCGGCGGACCGGCCCATCGTCTTCGTGACCCACATGGAGCATCACTCCAACCAGACCTCCTGGATCGAGAGCGTCGCCGAGGTCCGCGTCATCAACGCCACGGCCGACGGCCTCGTGGACCTCGCCCACCTCGACACCCTGCTCGCCGAATACCGCGACCGCCGCGTGAAGATCGCCGCCGTCACCAGTTGCTCCAACGTCACCGGCATCCTCACGCCCTACCACGAGATCGCCGCCCGCCTGCACCGCGCCGGCGGCCTCTGCTTCGTGGATTTCGCCGCCAGCGCCCCCTACATCGACATCGACATGCATCCCGCCGCCCACCCAGACGGCTGGCTCGATGCTATTTATTTCTCCCCCCACAAGTTTCTGGGCGGCCCCGGCACCAGCGGCGTCCTCATCTTCGCCAAGAAACTCTACACCAACCGCGTGCCCGACAACCCCGGTGGCGGCACCGTCAACTGGACCAACCCCTGGGGCGAGCACCAGTATTTCGACGACGTCGAGGCCCGCGAGGACGGCGGCACCCCCGGCTTCACCCAGGCCATCCGCGCCGCCCTCTGCATCCGCCTCAAGGAAGCCATGGGCGTGGCCGCCATCCAGCGCCGCGAACACGAACTCCTCGACCTCGTCTGGGACCGCCTCCGGGCCATCCCCGGCCTGCACCTCCTCGCCGACCAGCACCGCGACCGCCTCGGCATCCTCTCCTTCTACATCGACGACCTGCACTACAACCTCGCCGTCCGGCTCCTCAACGACCGCTTCGGCATCCAAAGCCGCGGCGGCTGCTCCTGCGCCGGCACCTACGGCCATTACCTCCTGCACGTCACCCGCGCGCATTCCAAATCCATCACCGACCAGATCAACCGCGGCAACCAGACCGAGAAGCCCGGCTGGGTGCGCGTCTCGCTCCACCCCACCACGACCGATGACGAAGCGCGCCGCCTCGTCGCCGCCATCGCGGATCTCGCCGCCCACCACCGCGCCTGGGCCGCCGATTACACCTACCAGCCGGCCACCAACGAGTTCACCCACCGGCAGGACACCGGTGCCCTGGGGGCCCGCGTGGAAAAGTGGTTCGGCGGATTTCCGTCGAAACCCTGATCCCCGGCCTACCGGCCGAAGGCGCCCGCCTGCTTGGTCAGGGTCTTCTCCAGGCTCCCGCACACCAGCGTGCACAGCTTGGCGATCGTCGGATCACTGATCCGGTAGTAAACCTGCAGTCCCTCCTTCCGGCGAGCGAGCACGTGCGCCGCGATGAGCGTCTGCAGGTGCCGCGAGATGTTCGCCTGCGTGCCCTCCGTGGCCGCCACCAGCTCGGTCACGTTCTTCTCCCCGGCGAACAGCGCCTGGATCAGCCGCAGGCGCATCGGCTCGGCCAGCACCGCGAAGCGGCGGGCGACGATCTCCAGCGCCTGGTCGTTGAGCGGCAGTTGGCGGGTCATGCGCGCAGCCAATCAGGGCTTGACCCCGTGGCAAGTATATACGTATTTGCTCATATATTATTATGAAAACCGAGACCTTTGTCCGGCTGCTCGCCGGCTCCATGACCCTCCTCGGCACGGGGCTGGCCCATTTCGTGAGCCCGGGCTGGTTGCTCCTGCCCTGCTTCGTGGGCCTGAACCTCATCCAATCCGCCTTCACCGGCTTCTGCCCGCCCCCCCTCGTCCTCCGCCAACTCGGCTGGGTGGACACCAACGCCGTCATCCACTGGGGCGGCCCACGCCCATGATCACCGCCATGCGTCCTGCTCTTTGCCTCCTCCTGCTGAGCCTGCCGATGCTCTCCGCCTGTGGTCGCTCCACCCCGGCACCGACCACCACTACCGGCCCTACTCTGGCCGTCCGCACCGGCACCGTCGCGCAGGAACCGCTGCCGGTCCTGCTGGAGGCCCCCGCCACCGTTCACCCGGCGGAGCGGGCCAGTCTGGCGGCCAAACTCACCGGCACCGTCGCCACCTTCCCGCTCGGCCTCGGCGCACCCGTGGCCGCCGGCGACATCCTGCTCACACTGAACGCCCCCGAAACCGCCGCCCGGGTCCGCCAAGCCCAGGCGCAGCTCGCTGAGGCCGAGCGCCACGCGGCCCGCCAGCGCACCCTCGTCAACACCGGTGTCAACCCGACCGATGCCTTGAGCGATGCCGAGGATCGCCTCCGCTACGCGCAGGCCGCCCTGGCCGAGGC
>DAORVZ010000050.1:0-8399 GCA_035434005.1 Lacunisphaera sp. | reverse complement strand
GGCTCAGTTGTTCGGGATGTAGCCGGTGCCCTTCGGGTCGAAGAGCTTCTTCGCGTAGAACGGCACGTATTGGGTGACACCGAGCACGCCGAGCACGAACAGGCTGTCGCGATACGGCCCGCCCGCGAACATCCCCAGCAGCCCGCAGGCCTCGGCGAGGGCGACGCCGCCAATGAAGAGGATGAAAGCCCGGTTCGGGTCCGTGGCCCGCGGCAACACCAGCCACCGGATGACGATGCTCACGAACAGCGGCACGAAACCGATCAGGCCCTGCAACGGATGCTCGCGCGAGACCGGCGGCAGGGCCCGGTCGCCGATGACGACGAAATAAACCAGGATCACCCCGCCCAGGCTGGCCGCCCAGTAGCCCCACCAGACCAGCAGGCGTGCCTTTATCTGCTGGGCACTGTAACCGGGCATCATGGATTTTGGGAATTAACCGCCGCCAAGAGCGCGGTGAGGTTGTCACCCTCGACGATGAGGTTGCCCGAATCCGCCGGCCCGCAGCCCAGCTCCGGCACATCGCGCAGGAGGTGGTAGGGCACTTCCTGGTGGTGGTTGACGACGGCTTGCTTGCCGATCCAGTCGAGGGTGGGCATGGGCGGGGGTCAGGGTTCTGAAGGGCGCTTTAACTCGAGCGAGGGTTTATTTGGCGGGATTAGCGCCATAGCAAGCAGGCTTTTCTCAGGCACTTGTGAAACAAGGACGTTTGAACGACCGGTATGTATCATAGAAGCCGGCTAAGAACTGTCGTTATTTGGCGGCGGTTGCGCCAAAGAATAGCGCGCCCAGCGACGCTGGCCGGCCATGGAGAGCACGCCGCGCCGACGGAGCTGTTCGAGAGTGCGTTTGAGTTTGTAGAGGGGAATCTCCAGGCCGATGCGTCCGTGCAGGTCCGATAGCCCGCTTTGAGGATAGAGGGCGAGGTCGGCGCGGATCAGTTCCTCGAGCCGGTGGGGAGCTATGGCCTTGAGGGTGGTCGGGCTTTGGAAACCGGTGGCCCGGCGCACGTCCGGGGCGATGAAGTATTCCGTGGCCCGCGTCTGCCCCCGGGACTGGACGATACCCTTGGCCGGCAGCGTGCCGAGCCAGACCCTGATGCGATCATCGCCCTCGATTTGGAGCTGCCGGCCGAACTCCAAAGCCGTGAGGCTGCCGTGCCGGGCGATCAGGCCCAGGGCGATGCGCTCGCGGTGGGACAGGCCGAACTGTCCATCCAATCGCGCCAGCAGGTCGATCAATTCGGGCTTGAGGATGCGCCGCTCCACGCGGACCACGACCCGGTCGTCCTCCTCCCGCACCAGCGGGACGGCTTTGGCCTGCGTCAGCTGCGCCTCGTAGATGCGGTCGTAACCCGTCCCCTCGCGCTCCATCAGTTTCAAGTCGTGAAAGATCTGGGCGAGGTGGTTGTTCCGGCGCACGGTCTTCTGGAGAATATTCGCCGGGGTAACCCCGAGAGGCAGCGATCCGGGATTGTGCATCTCGAGGTGCTCGGGGTGCAGGTTGATGAAGATGTCGCCGCGCGTGGTATAGGGCCGGTGCACGAGGGCATTGGCGACGAGTTCGCGGACAACAATCTCATCGTAGTGCGGGATGCTCTTGCGAAACAACCCATCCGGCAACTCGGTGGATTCGCGCCAGTCCGGGATCTCGCTCCAAACGGCTTCGAGCAATTCCTGGGGATTGAGGGAGTAATCGGTCCAGGTGAGCTTGCTCACGCGTTCGCCCCGGACGTCGTATTTGAGAAACTGGATGGTGGGGGCATGCAGCAATTGCGCCCGGTCCTGCCGCTGTCCGATCCACAGCACACCCAGCTGGGTCAGGCAGCCGTCAACCACCAGGAGATAATGCTCCAGCAACTCCAACTCGGACTTTTGCTTCACCGATTCCTTTACCCGATCGGAAGCGTGAATTTCGCGAACAAACCGCGCCGTTTTGGCCGGATCGGCTCGGTCAACCGCCAGGCGCCGAACCGGCTGGGTTTCCCACTGATAGGAGTCCTTCTCCGCTGCCAGCCGAACGAGGTCTTCCGGGAACAACCGCCGCGTTTCGTCCGCCACCCGGATGAAATAACGGGCATCGCTGGTCGAGGCGACCGACTTCAAGCTCGACAAAATGGTGAGGATCAGAAATTGCCCGCCGCTCGGGGCGGTTTTGATGTCACCGGAGACCGCGACATTGTGCGTATGCTGGGAGACGCCCTTGCGCAGCCGGTCAATCAGGCCGGCATCGATCCGTTGCCCCACTGGCGGCATCGGCTCCTTGTCCTCGATGCCAAATACAAGCTGGCCGCCTTGCGCGTTGGCGAACGCAACACAGTCCGCCGCAATATCACGCCAAGACCATTTGGCCGGATCGGTTGCAAATATCCGGATGGATTTCTTGTCGAGTTGCTGGCCTTCAGTCACGGCGCCTCGCGAGATTCGTTCATGCGCCGATGGGATGCCAGGTGGTCTTGAACTCGAGGGTGTCGCGGAGTTCGTAGAGACTCTGCGCCCGGTCGGAGAACCAGTCGGTCGGCTCCTCGGCCTTCGTGAGCTTAACGCGCTTCACGCTCTCGGCGGCGCCGAGCTTGAGGGCCTTGCGCTCCTCGGCATTCGCCACGCCGGCGATGGCGCGCAGGTGCGTGTGGGTGGCGAAAGTCGGCACCATCTCCTTGCGGTAGCCCGTGAGCAGGTTGACCACCCCGCCGGGCAGGTCGCTCGTGGCGAGCATCTCACCGAGCACGATGGCCGGATAAGGCTGCGCCGTGGACGCGAGTGCGACGACGGTGTTGCCGCTCGTGATGGCGGGGGCGATCAGCGACACCAGCGCGAGCAGCGGCGCCTCCTCGGGCGCGAGTAGGCCGACGATGCCCATGGGCTCGGTGACGGTGAAGTTGAAGTGCGGCGAAGCGACGGGGTTCACGTTGCCGAGCACCTGCTCGTATTTGTCGGCCCAGCCGGCGTAATAGATGAGGCGGTCGATGGTGGCGGTGATTTCCTTCGCAGCGGCGGACTTGGAGGCGACGCCGATCATCAGGGCGTCGGCCATGTCGGCCTTGCGCGCCTCGATCATCTCGGCGAGGCGGTAGATGATCTGGCCGCGATTGTAGGGCGTGCGCTTCGCCCAGCCCGGGCCGGCCTTGGCGGCGGCCTCGGCGGCGTTGCGCAGATCTTTGCGGGTGCACTGCGGGATGTTGGCGTAGAAGTTGCCGGCGGCGTCCTTCAGCGGAAAGGTGCGCGCGCTCTCGGAGCGGATGAACGCGCCGCCGACATAAACCTTCGGGGTCTTGGTGACGGTGAGACGGGACATGGGAGGAGCGGGTAGGGTTCAGGTGGACGCCGGGGCTGAAGCCTCGTCCTGCAGGTAGGATTTCTCGGTGTAGCGCCGGGCGAAGAACACGAAGATGATCGAGGCGAGCATCGCGAGGGCGGTGAAGAACAGGTAGTAATTCGCGCCCTCGAGCCGGAGGTTCAGCCGGGAGATCGCGAAGTTGACCGCCGCCGTGACGAGATTGCCGGCGGAGATGGAGAGCAGGTAGAGCGACATGATGACGGACTTCATGCGCTGCGGGGCCTGGGTGTAGGCGAATTCCAGCGCGGTGATCGACACCATGATCTCCGCCGCCGTCAACAGCGCGTAGCCGGGCAGTTGCCAGCCGATGTTGGGCTGGGCGCCGGCGGAGAGCTGGGCCTCGATGACGGCGCTGCAGATGAAGGAGACGCCGGAAACAAAGATGCCCAGGCCGATCTTGCGCAGCGGATTCAGCGGAAAGACGCGGTTGATCGCCGGGTAGATAACATACTGGAACAGCGGGATGAAGAGCAGCACCATGATCGCGTTCACCGCCTGGATCTGGGAGGACAGCCAGGTGATGCCCATGAAGTGCAGGTTCATCTTCTCGCCCTGCAGCACCCAACGCCCGCCGCTCTGGTCCCACAGTGACCAGAAGATGGCCACGAAGGAGAAGATGACGGCGAGCCGCCCGATGGCAGCCCAATCCTCGCGGCTGTAATTGGTCGGCAGCGTGGACTTGCCCGCCGGCGGGATGTGCACGAACTTGCGCCGGCCGGCCCAGAAGATCACCGTCGCGAGCAGCATGAGGATGCCGGGCACGCCGAAGGCGAGGTTGGGGCTGTAATTCTTGAGCAGCCACGGGATGAGCAGGATCGAGAAGAAGGAGCCGAAGTTGACGGAAAAGTAGAACCACCCGAAAGCGCGCGACAGCAGGTGCTGGTTGGACTGGCCGAACTGGTCGCCGACATTCGCCGAGACACAGGGTTTGATGCCGCCCGCCCCGAGCGCGATGAGCGTCAGGCCGATGCCCAGCCCGGCCCGCGTGTCATCCAGCGCGAGCGCCAAGTGCCCGCCGCAATAGACGATCGAGAGCCAGAAGATCGTGCGATATTTGCCGAGGAACGCGTCGGCCAGGATGGCGCCGAACACCGGGAAGAAATAATTCGACGCCAGAAACAGGTGGAACCACGTGCTGGCCTCGGCCTCGCTCATGGTGGCCAGCGCGCCGGAGGAATCGCGCAGGTATTGCGTCATGAACACGACGAGGATCGCGCGCATGCCGTAGAAGCTGAAGCGCTCGGCCGCCTCGTTGCCGATGATGTAGGGGATGCCCGGCGGCATCGTGGTCATCTTGAGCGGGGCGGTGAGGTAGGGGGTGTGGGTCATAGTTTGGACAGAATTAACAAAATGAGCGGAATGAGATCCAAATCCTGTTAAGAGGGATTCTAGAAATTCTATTCATTCTGAATTAGACGGGTTTGCAGTAGTCGAGCAGCCCCTGGCGGCCGCCCTCGCGGCCGAAGCCGCTCTCCTTGTAGCCGCCAAAGGGCGACGCCGGATCGAACTTGTTGTAGGTGTTGGCCCAGACGACACCGGCCTTCAGCTCGGTGGACATCTTCAGGATGCGCGAGCCTTTGTCGGTCCACACGCCGGCGCTGAGGCCGTAGGCTGTGTTGTTGGCCTTTTCCACCGCCTCCTCAACCGTGCGGAAGGTCAGCACGCTGAGCACGGGGCCGAAGATTTCCTCACGGGCGATGCGGTGGCTCATGGAGACGCCCGAGAAAATCGTCGGGCGGAAATAGTAACCCTTCGCCGGCAGCTTGCACGCGGGCTGGAACATCGTCGCGCCCTCCTTCACCCCAATGGCGACGAGCCGCTCGATCGTGCCGAGCTGTTCCTTCGAGTTGATGGCGCCGATGTCGGTGTTCTTGTCGAGCGGGTCGCCGATGCGGAGCACGCGGATGCGGTTCTTGAGTTTGGCGAGCACCTCGGCGGCGACCGTCTCCTGCACGAGCAGGCGCGAGCCGGCGCAGCAGACGTGGCCCTGGTTGAAGAAGATGCCGTTGACGATGCCCTCGACGGCCTGGTCGATCGGCGCGTCGTCGAACACGATGTTCGCCGCCTTGCCGCCGAGTTCCAGGGTCATCTTCTTGTCGGAGCCGGCGAGCGATCGCATGATGATCTTGCCGACCTCGGTCGAGCCGGTGAACGCCACCTTCGCGGCCGTCGGGTGGGTCATGATCGCCGCTCCGGTGTCGCCGAAACCGGTGACGATGTTGACGACGCCCGGCGGCAGGCCGGCGTCCTGGAAGATCTCGGCGAGCTTTAGCGCGGTGATGCTGGTGGTCTCGGCCGGTTTGATGACGATGCAGTTGCCCATCGCCAGCGCGGGGGCGAGTTTCCACGCGAGCATCAGCAGCGGGAAATTCCAGGGGATGACCTGGCCGACGACGCCGAGGGGCGCGACCTTGCGGCCGGGCGCCACGTAGTCGAGCTTGTCGGCCCAGCCGGCGTGGTAGAAGAAATGCGCCGCCGCCATCGGCACGTCGAAGTCGCGCGATTCCTTGATGGCCTTGCCACCGTCCATCGTCTCGGCGACGGCGAATTCGCGGGCGCGGTCCTGCAGCAGGCGGGCGATGCGGTAGATGTATTTGGCGCGCTCCTTGCCCGGCATTTTGCCCCAGACATTGTCGTAAGCTTTCTTCGCGGCGGCATAGGCGGCGTCGACGTCGGCCGCGCTGCCGTGGGCAATCTCGGCGAGCTTGGCTTCGTTGGCGGGGTTGATGGAGTCGAAATACTTGCCGGAGGCCGGCGCGACAAATTTGCCGCCGATGAAGTGGTCGTAGCGCGGCTTGAGTTTCGGGTCGGCGGTCTCGGGTGCGGGATCGTATTCCCAGAGGTCGCCGAAGATGAGCTCGGGCGCCGGGCGGCCGGCGGAGCGGGCCGCAGGGCGTTTCTTTTCAGTCAGAGTAGGCATGGGGAAGTGGGTTAACCACGAATGGACACGAATTCACACGAATAGGATCAGAGCACGATTCTCTCCCATTCCATTTTTGCTCGTTTGAAATTGATAATCAGACCGACCCGCAGACCGGTGACACGCAAATAGTTCAGCATCTGTCCGCGTTCGTGGTCGGTGATGCGATCAATCACTTTGGTATCGATGATGACCGCCCCGTCTGCGATCAGATCAGGAATATATTCCCCAACCTGACGCGCTTTGAAAAGTATCGGGAACGCCATCTGCTGCTGAATTGATATTCCAGCATCCTGAAAGGCCAGCACCAGTGCGTTTTCATAGGGCTTCTCGTGCAAGCCGTGTCCGACTTCTTTAATTACATCAAAGGCGCAGCCTACGATCCTGAACACCAAATCACGGTGCAGAATGCTGTCTTCTGATTCGTGTGTATTCGTGTCCATTCGTGGTTGGAAAAACTCAGTAGCTCTCGGCGGCCTCGCTGAAGTAATACGGGGCTTGGTAGGCGCCGGACTTTTCCTTCGCGATCTGGCGGAGCAGGTCGTTGAGCAGCGAGGAGGCGCCGAAGCGGTAGCGGGTGTTGTTGAGCCACTCGTCGCCGAGCGTCTCCTTCACCGCGATGAGGAACTGCAGCGCCTGCTTCGCCGTGCGGATGCCGCCGGCGGGCTTCATCGCGATGGGCGTGCCGGTGTCCAGGTAGAAGTCGCGGATGGCCTCGAGCATCACTTGGTTGTTGCCGAGCGTGGCGTTGAGCGAGGTCTTGCCGGTGCTGGTCTTGATGAAGTCGTTCGGCCGCAGCACGCGCATGGCGAGGAAGGACGCGGCGCGGATGTTGTCGTAGGTCTCCAGTTCGCTGACCTCGAGGATGACCTTGAGCGTGGCGGGGCCGCAGGCCTCGAGGACCGCGGCGATTTCGTCCTGCACGAGCTGGAACTCGCCGGCGAGGAACGCGCCGCGGTTGATGACCATGTCGATCTCGTCGGCGCCGTCGGCGACGGCGGCCTTCACCTCGGCCAGCCGCGTGCGCAGCGGCGCCTGGCCCGACGGGAACGCGGTGGCGACCGACGCGATGCGGACGGGCGTGTCCTCGCCCAGCGCGCGCCGGGCATGTTTGACCATCGAGGGATAGACGCAGACGGCGGCGACCGTCGGGACGTCGGGATCGTCCGCCGGGCTGAGCGCCTTCTGGCAGAGCGACTGCACCTTGCCGGGCGTGTCCTTACCCTCGAGGGTGGTGAGATCGACCATCGAGGCGGCCAGCTTGAGGCCGAAGAGTTTCGCACCCTTCTTGATGCTGCGGGTGGTGTATTTGGCGACGCGCTCCTCGATGCCAACTTGATCGACCGTGCCGATTTCATTGAACAATCGCCGGAAAGCGGCATGAGCAGTGCCTGTCATGGTTCGCGCACTATCCGGCTTCACCCTCCTGAAAACAACGCCAAAGTCGGTTTTCGCCGCTCTGCTAGCTCTGGTGGCGCTCCTGCCCGGCCGGGCGCAACCTGCGCCCAATTACGCCGGGCCCGTCGTCGCCGCCCAACTGGCCGAGCCGCAGAACGAGGAGACCAGCGGCCTGGCCGTGTCCCACCGCACCCCGGGGCTGTTCTGGACGCACAACGACAGCGGCGGTGAACCGGTGCTGTTCGCCCTGAACGCCGACGGCTCCCGGCGCGGCCAGATCCGCGTCGAGGGCGTGACCAACTACGACTGGGAGGAGATGGCCTCCTTCGAGCTCGACGGCCAGGCGTGGCTGCTCGCCGCCGACATCGGCGACAACTTCGCCCGGCGCCCCGGCTGCGTGCTCCACCTCATCGCCGAGCCGGATGCCGCCGCGCTGGCGCCCGACCGGGAACTACGCCTGCGCCCGGCCTATTCCATCCACTTCATCTACGAGGACGGCGCCCGCGACGCCGAATCGCTCGCCGTCGACGTGCGGGAACGCATGATCTACGTGCTCTCCAAGCGCGAGGATGTGCCGCGGCTCTACCGCCTGCCGCTGGCGCCAGCCCCGGCGGCGCAGCCCGCAGCGGCGCGTTTCCTCGGGCCCGTGCCCCACCTCCCCCAGCCCACCGCCCTGCAACGGATCATCAAGCGGCCCACGCAAGGATACCTCGGCTGGCCCACCGCGCTGGATTTCTCCCCCGAC
>DAORVZ010000049.1:0-8430 GCA_035434005.1 Lacunisphaera sp. | reverse complement strand
TATCAGACCGCGCCGGGGAAAATTACTGGGGGGCGGGAGGGAATGGTCATGGCGGAAAGGGGCAACGGCCGCGCGCACTCATTTGCCCGAGCTGCGCATCAAATCCTCGGCGTATTTCACGACCGCTTCCTGGACATCGTCCTCGATCACGGTCTCGGAAAGCTGGGTCGCGAGCTCGGTGTATTTTTTCCAGCAGTGGGCGTCGGATTTGCCTCCACCCTCGGCCCGGAGGACCTCGCGGATGGCATCCGGCGCGTAATACTGCTGATAACGCCGGGAGAAATTCTTCCCCGCCGGGCCCAGCCCCGCGAGCAGGCCCGCGATCAACAGGCGCGAGGCCTCGATCTGCTTCTGCACCTGGTTCGCCGGCAGCGTGGCATCACCGGCCAGTGCGCGCCGTGTCACCGTCCGCAGGTCCCCCTGTGCGGTATCGCGGCGGATGGCGGATTTCGGCGCAGCGTTGCGCCAGACATTCCACGCCAGCTGGTCGAGCGTGAGCATGGCCTCGACGTAAAGGGCGAACACCTTGCCCAGTTGCTGGACGCCGATCGGATCCTCGGGCTCCAGTTTGAGCTTGGCCTGCACCTCGGTCAGCGCCTCGCCCTCGATGGGGGTGGCGGCCGTCGCCACCAGGCCCAGTGCCGCCAGTTTCTGCTTCACGCCCTCGCGCTGCGCGTCGGACAACTGTGGCACGAGTTGCAGGAAGGCGGCGATGATCTCGTCTGGCTTTTGGCGGGTGACTGCGGCCGGTGCATTCAACGCCACAGCAGCCAGCTCCCAGGCGGGATAACGCGTCGCCAGGGCCTCCAGATAAGCACCGCGCTGGGCGGCGGGCGTCGCGAGCAACGCCCGGCGCAGCTCCTCCTCCATGTATACCTGCCGGTTCTCCGCAGTCTCTGTCGCGAGGCTGGTCTGCAAATACTTCCATCGTTCTCCGAGGGACGATGCCCAGGCCCCGGGTTCAGCTAAAGCCACGTCGTTGGCGGAGGCAGGCTGCATGGGAGGTTACAATGTCAGATATTTTTGTTTCCGCACAAGCACTAAGAGCTTGTAGCGCTCCCGGAAACCGGGGGGCGCATCGAAGGCGGGGCGGATGCCCACGTCGCTGAAGCCTTCACTGACTTCCGTGGCGCCGATCACCGCCGTGGCCTCGACCTTGTGCGGCACCGTCATGTCCACGCCCGGCGGGGACAGCGCCGAGCCGCCGGCCACATAGAAATCCTTGCCGCCGTCGTGGAGATAGATCCAGACGTTGCCGAACAGGTTGATGAAGCCGCCCGGGGCCGGGCCCTCGTCCACGGCGGCGAGCCAGACCCTGCCCTTGTCCGCCGAAGCCGCGACCTGTCCGTCGTCGGCGAACTTCCGCCGGGTCGCGGCCACGACCGGCAGGAAGGCGCCTTCATTCGGCCGCCACGATACCGTCTGGCCGCCCTCCTTGTAGTTCTCGAAGAAGCGCCACAGGGTCTGGAAGCTCGGTCCGCGGAAATACCCGTCGGCCGGCTTGCCCAGCAGATGGGTCACCGCCTGCCACTCGGCGAGCCTGGGCAGCCGCGCCCCCAGCACCTGCTCGGCAAAGATCCGCGCCGCTTTCGGCGGCACCTGCTGCAGCGGGCTGCGCCCGGTGGGTTTTTCCTTCAGCGCCTGATCCAGGGCCGGGGTGGCGTTGCGCAAATCCTGGTTGTCGAGGATGCCCGCCATCGCCGCCGTCGTGGCAAAGATCCAGCCCGGGTTCACCTCGAGGCCCCGACCGTCAGGGCGCGGGCGCCAGGCCACCGGCTTGTTCCAGGGCTTGTCGGGTGTATCCGTCCGCGCCCACTTGGGCAGCGCCTCAATCACCGCCAGCGCCGCCGGCGACCGCGTGCCGAGCAGATCCACAAATTCACCCACCGCCACTTCCCTCCTGGCCAGATAGAACGGCGGCGTGCCGTCCGCCGGCTGGACGATCTGATATTCCAGCTGCACCTTCTTGCCGCCGCTGCTCCAGGTGGCGGTCAGGTTCAGCCCCTCGTTGGTCAGCTCCTCCTGCCAGCCCGCCAGGCGCGGCGACGGCGTGGGCGGACGGTTCGGATCATCCTTGAGCTCGATGCCATTCAAGGTCGTCAGCAAACCGCTGACGGCGGGTTGCCCCGCGACCCCCTTGATCGCGCTGACCGCCGTGACAAAACTGTCGCGTCGGACGCGCAGCCGGTCGAGGTTGGACTCGTTCCAATCCGAGCGCTTCAGCCGCCACAGAGCCAGGTTGTAGGCCACCGGCTCATCGAGGTCGGCGACGGTGAGGCCGGCGGGCTCCATCCGCTCGAACATGGCGGAGAGTTGCGCGTCGGCCCGGGCGGCGGTGCGCGCCGCGCGGTTGAACCGCAGCCGGGTCTCGCGCACCATTTCTTCCAACAGGCCGGTTCGGCGCGGCTCCGCCGGCACATCCCGTCCGACGAGTGTGCGCATCACCTTCACGACGCCGCCATCAAGATCAAAATCCTCGGCTCCGCCCGGCCAGCCCGCGAGGGCGCCGAGCCGGCGCCACGCCATGAGCTTGCGGGAAAGCCCGCCGCTCTGCGCCGCCGCCGTCAGCACGGCGCGGTCGCTGTTGTCCACGAGGCGTGCGAGCTGCCGGGCCTCGGTGTTCCACTCGGCGGGCGGGCCGGTGAGATCATTAATCCCGGCTTGGCCCGCGAGCTGGCCCACGACCTCGCTCACGCCCTCCGTCCAGCCGTAGCCGGCCGTGAGCAACTGGCTCAAGCGGTCAAGGCGGGCGGCAAATTCCGGCAACTGGTCCAGCCAGACGCGATGGGCCTCGAGTGGCGCGCGGACGGCGGCGCCTGCGGCGGCCCACGGCGCGGCGGGCAGTGCATTGCGCCAGTCGGCGGCGGCGGCGGCGGACACGGCGGTCTGTTCGCGCCGCGTCGCTTCCAACCGCAGGAGGTCGCTGGCTGTTTCCTTCGTGGCCGTGCCCAGCTCCGGCACCACGAGCGCGGCAAGGCCGGTCGGACCCTCAAGACCGTCGATCCACTCCTTCACCTGCCGCTCCTGCGCGCGCAGTTGCCGCAGGCGCGGCCGGTCGGCACGCAGGGCGGCCGCCGTGAGGTTGGCGACCGTGGCCTGCCAGGCCGCCCAGCGCTGTTTGGTCTCGGTGAATTTGCCGTGGGCCTTCGCCACATTGGCCAGCCAGGTTTCCGGGTTCAGCAGGGCGAGCGTGGCCTCCACACGCTGCCCCAGCAGTTGCAGGGAGGCGGCCAGTTTGCCCGTCTCCTCGCTGATCGACGGCAGGTCGTGGCGCACGATCTCCCGGCCGCGCAGGGTGGTGAGGCTGGTGGTCACGCCGTCCAGCTCCCGCTTGAAATCCGTCGCACTCAACGTGGGCAGGCCGCCGGGCTCCGGCGATGGCGCGTCGGCCTCGAGATCAACCGCATTCGCCGGCAGTCGCCGCACGGTGTCGTCGAGGGTCGCGGCCAGGCGCGGATCATCCGCCGCCGGCACCTTGGAGTATTGGAAAAGTTCCTGTTCCCAGCGCGGGAAATCCGCCGCGGTCACTGCCGCCGTCTCCTGGTTGAGCAGGGCGGACTCCTTGAGGAAGCGCGCGCGCACCACCTGCGGATCGAGGAATTGTTTCCGCCGCGCCCGCAGCTCCTCCAGCGGCGGCGTGAGCGAGTCGGCGAAGTCGGCCAGTGAGGAATGGTCGGTCAGTTGGCCGGTGATCAGGGCGGGCATGGCCCGCTGCACACGGTCGCCGCTGGAGTCCATCTCGGCGCTGATCCGCGTGATCTCGCCCCACCGGCTGGCGAGCGGCAGCGTGCCGGTGTCGTCCAGAGAGAGGGTGTTGAGGAGTTTTAGCGTGCCCGGCACGTCGAGCTTGTAACCCGGAGTGCCCGGGGCTTGCGGCAATTTGGGCGCGAGCGCGCCCGCCGCACGGATGAAGCCGCGGGCTTCGATCAACTTCTGCAGCGCGCGTAACTGCTCCCACCTCTGCCAGGCCACCAGCCTCGATTGGATGGTGACGAGTCTGGCACCCGCTTCCTTCACATCTCGGTCCACGCTGGGTGTCTTCAACTCTTCCAAGACCGCCGGTGGCGGAGTCTTGGCCAGCACCCCGAGGCGCTTTTCCGTCGCGGCGGTGGGCACGAGCCTCTCAAGCCGAAGCGAATCCGCCGTTGTCACGAAATTCTCAATCTCGCGGCGTAGAGGGTCATTCGCGTCCCATAGTCCCTCCGTCCGGAGCAGGCGTTTGCCGTTACCCTGCAGGTCGACCAACCAGGTGTCCCAAGCCAAGCACAGATCGGCCCACTGGCGGGGAACCTCCGTGATTTGCGCCCGGGGGTTGCCCATTTTGTTCGCCAAGTCCTGAACCTTGTCCGGCATGTAGATCGGATTGCCGAAGCGGGCGAAGCCCAAGACCGACACCGTCACGAGCCCCAGCACCGCGGTGCTGATCAGCACCGCGGTCTTCACCGGGTTCGAGTCCTTCGGCACTTTGCGCAGGAGCTGACGCGCGGCCGCGATCGTCACCTCGCCGTCGCCGGGCGTCGGGTTGAGCAGGTAGTTGCAGAAGGCCAGCCAGCCCTTGCCGCCGTTGCCCAGCGCCTTCCATTCCGGCGCTTCCTCAATGGGCCACGCGCCGGGCGGGCGGCGGCGGACAATCGTGGCCAGCATCTCGCCGACGGCGGTGAGGTCGCGGTGGCGGAGCATGGCGGCCTTCGCCCCGGGCGCGAAGGCCGGATCGGACAATTGCGCCGTCATCCCGACCAGCGGCCCGCTCCGGTTCAGAAAGACATTCGCCGCCTTTATGTTGCCGTGCGGCCCGCCGGTCTGCTTTTCCCAGGCCTCAAGTGTGTTTAGCAGGCACTCCGCCAGTGCGCGCAACGTGTCACCCTTGGCACCGAGCGTCTTGATGAGCGGTTCCAGCGGGCGCTCCTGCCACGGTAGGACCACATAGGCACCCTCGGCGCACCGGCCACAGGCGAGCACCTCCAGGACCGGGCCGTCCTTTTTGGCGTTCTGTTGCTGGCGCCCTGCCGCGAGTAGCCATCCCTCGATGGCATAGAGCCGGCGCACATCGGTGGCGGCCGGGGGATGGAAAATCTTCAGCGCAAAACGCCCCGGCCGGCCGTCGGCGGCCACGGCCTCGTGCACGCTGGTGAGGGGGGCCAGCGCGTGCGTCCGCTTGATTTTATATCCGCTATAGTCGGACATCGTTCACAGGCTGGCCTGGGGTGCTCGATTCATGCGCAGTAGTGGGGTGCCGGTGATTTCGTTCACGCAACGAGTTCAGCAAAACTGCTCCGGCATCGACAGGCAAGAACGGGTTCGCCTCACCCGCGCCGCGACCGCGGCACAATTCCGGCTCGACCGGCCGCGTCCCGGCGGCTGGAATCGCGACACACGCACCACTTCACCCCATGAAAAAATATCTCGTCGAGTTCATCGGCACTTTCTTCCTCGTGTTCACCATCGGCATGTCGGTCATCGCCCCCGGCGCGGGTGATCTCGCGCCCTTCGCCATCGCGGCCGCCCTCATGGTCATGGTCTATGCCGGCGGCCACGTCTCCGGAGGTCACTACAATCCGGCCGTGACGGTCGGGGTCTGGCTGCGGGGAAAATGCCCGGCGGCCGACGTCGTGCCCTACATCGGCGCGCAAGTGGCCGCCGCCGCCGTGGCGTCCTTCGCCGTCAAGGCGCTCAAGACCGGCCTCGTCACCAAGGCCGCGGCGCTCGGCGGCGCCCTGACGCCCGCGATTCTCCCCGCGCTGCTGGCTGAGTTTCTCTTCACGTTTGCCCTGGTCTGGGTCGTGTTGAATGTCGCCACGGCCAAGGGCACGGCGGGCAACTCCTTTTATGGCGCGGCCATCGCCTTCACCGTGCTGGCCGGCGCGCTCGCGGTCGGGAGCATTTCCGGCGGTGCCTTCAATCCCGCCGTGGCCCTTGGCCTCTGCCTCATGGGTCTGGTCGGTTGGGGCAGCCTCTGGATCTACCTCGTCGCCTGCTTCGCCGCCGCCATCGTCGCGGCCACCGCTTACAAGGTGGTCAACGGCGCGGACTGATTTGTCCGGGAACCCGGCGAAGCACGGAGTTCCCGGGACAAACCCCGGGCCGGCAGCAGCCGGCGACGGTGCCGCAGTCGATTCTTGCAAATATTCTCCGCGCCGGAAGCATCCGCGCATTCTTCCGGCATGAACAACGAGATTTTCTGGCTCATCCGTCTCGGCCTCGCTGCCCAGTTGTTCACCCGCGAGCAGGCCCTCACCGTCCTGAAGGCCGTTGGCCGTGAGGCGCAGTTGATGGACTTTGCCCAGAAACTGATCGACGACAGCCTGGTTCATGACGTGGAGAAACTGGAGGCGCTCGCCGGCCAGGCCATGGCCCGCGCCGCCGTCGGCCCGCCCCCGGGCAATCCATTGCTGGACGATGACGCGGCCCCGCGCCCCGCCGGCGGCACCCGGCCCGCGACCGCCAGCGCCCCGGCCGGCGCCCCGCAATTTCCCTTTGACCGGATCGGGAGCCTCGATGACGCCGCCCTCGCCGACGCCATGCGCCAGTTGCTGATTGATGCGGGCAAATTCGGCGCCAGCGACCTCCACCTCTCGGCTGGCTCGAAACCCTTCCTCCGCAAGCACCGCGCCCTTACGCCCATCACCGAACATATCCTCACCGACGAGGAATCCCTGCGGCTCAACACCGTGCTGCTCGCCGAACACCAGAAGAATGTCTTCCTCGAGCGCCGCGACTACGATCTCGCCCTCGCCCTCGACGCCACCAACCGCTACCGCGTCAACCTGATGTTCCACAAGTGGGGCCCCTCCGGCTCCTACCGCATGGTCCCCGCCGGCATCCCCAAGCTCGACCAGCTCGGCCTCCGCAACCTCGAGGCCATCCGCAAGCTCCTCTCCTACCACAACGGCCTCATCCTCATCACCGGCCCCGTCGGCGCCGGCAAGACCACCACTCTCGCCGCCATGGTTGGCGAGCTCAACGAGCAGCGCGAGGATCACATCATCACCGTCGAGGACCCCATCGAGGTCGTGCAAGCCCCCAAGGGCTGCAACGTCACCCAGCGCGAGGTCGGCCCGCACACGAAATCCTTTTTCACCGCCCTCAAGGGCGCCCTCCGTGAGGACCCCGACGTCATCGTCATCGGCGAACTCCGCGACCTCGAGACCATCGAGATGGCCATCAGCGCCTCCGAGACCGGCCACCTCGTCATCGGCACGATGCACACGAGCGACGCCGCCACCACACTCAACCGCCTGCTCGACGTCTTCCCCCCCGCGCAGCAGACGCAGATCCGCGCCTCCGTGGCCGAGTCGCTGCGCGGCGTCGTCTGCCAGCGCCTCCTGCCCTCGACCGACGGCGGCCTCGTCGTCGCCTGCGAGATCATGATCTCCAACACCGCCATCCAGGCCCTCATCCGCGAAGGCAAGACCGCCGGCCTCCGCAACACCATGGAGACGGGCGTCAAGGAGGGCATGTGCATCATGGAAAATGTCGTCCTCGAGCTCTACCAGCAGAAGAAAATCTCCAAGGAGACCGCGCTCATCAACGTCACCACCCGCAACGTCCGCCAGAAGATCGAGCCCTCCGCCACCTCCACCGCCCCGATGGGCGCCGCCGCGCCGGCGAAGAAGTAACCGTGCCTTCCGCTCTCAACACTCAGCTCTCAACTCTCAGCTAGTATGGCCGCCATCGACCCCCTCCTTCGCACCATGCTCGACAAGGGCGGCTCGGATCTGCACCTCACCGTCGGCCTGCCCCCGAAGTCCCGCATCTCGGGCTCGCTCCAGGTCATCCGCGAGGGCCTCGTCAGCGCACAGGAGATGGAATCACTGCTCAAGGAGATCTGCCCCGAGAAACGCTGGAAGGAGTTCCTCGAGAAAAAGGATCTCGATCTCGCCCACGAGGTCGAGGGCCTCGCCCGCTTCCGCGCCAACTACCTCTACAACCACTGGGGCCAGGCCGCCGTCCTCCGCCAGATCCCGGCGAAAATCCTGTCCTTCTCCCAGCTCAGCCTCCCCGAGGCGCTGAAGAAACTCTGCCACCTTGACCAAGGCCTCGTCGTCGTCACCGGCCCCACCGGCTCCGGCAAGTCCACGACGCTCGCGGCGATGATCGACTACATCAACGACAACCTCGCCCGCCATATCATCACCATCGAGGACCCCATCGAATTCGTCCACCCCTGCAAGAAGTCCACCATCGTCCACCGCGAGGTCGGCGAGCACACCGAGACCTTCGGCGCCGCGCTCAAGGGCGCCATGCGCCACGACCCCGACATCCTCCTCCTCGGCGAGATGCGCGAGATGGAGACCATCAAGCTCGCCCTCTCCTGCGCCTCGATGGGCATGCTCGTCTTCGGCACGCTGCACACCAACAACGCGCCCAAGACCATCGACCGCATCATCGACACCTTCCCCGCCGAGGAGCAGAACCAGGTGCGCGTCATGC
>DAORVZ010000048.1:0-8454 GCA_035434005.1 Lacunisphaera sp. | reverse complement strand
GACGCCGAGCTGGCCAAGCCCGAGAACCAGATCTACTTCGACGCCACCCTCACCGGCCAGCGCCCCATCGGCGTCCGCAAGGCCATCGCCGCCAAGAAACACATCTACTGCGAGAAACCCACCGCCACCACCTCAGCCGAGGCCCTCGCACTCGCCAAGGAAGTGCAGGCCGCCGGCCTCAAGAACGGCGTCGTGCAGGACAAACTCTGGCTGCCCGGCCTCGTTAAACTGAAATATCTCATCGATACCGGCTTCTTCGGCAAAATCCTCTCCGTCCGCGGCGAGTTCGGCTATTGGGTCTTCACCGGCGAACACGAGAAACTCCAGCGCCCGTCGTGGAACTACCGCAAGGAGGACGACGGCGGCATCATCGTCGACATGCTCTGCCACTGGCAGTATGTCATCCAGAACCTCTTCGGCGAAGTGAAGAGCCTCACCTGCCTCGGCGCCACGCACATCCCCACCCGCTGGGACGAGGCCGGCAAGCCCTACAAGTGCACCGCCGACGACTCCGCCTACGCGACCTTCGAGCTCGTGAACGGCGTCATCTGCCACTTCAACTCCTCGTGGGATGTCCGCGTCGACCGCGACGACCTCCTCACCCTCCAAGTCGATGGCACAATGGGTTCCGCCGTCGCCGGCCTGCGCGATTGCAAGGCCCAGTCCCTCGCCGCTACGCCGCGCTGCGTCTGGAATCCCGACGTCGACAGCCAGATCAAATACAAGGACGGCTGGGTGCGCGTCCCCGACCAGGGCGCATACGACAACGCCTTCAAGATCGAGTGGGAGCTCTTCCTCAAGCACGTCGTCACCGGCAGCCCGTTCCAGTGGGACCTCTTCCAGGGTGCCAAGGGCGTGCAGCTCGCCGAGCTCGGCCTCGAAAGCTGGGCCAAGCGCGCCTGGGTGGATGTCCCGCCGCTGAAGTAAGCGGTTTTCTCAAAGCTCCAAACGCCAAGCTCCAACATCCAAAGAAACAACAACTCGGAATTTCCAAGTTTCAGACATTAATGCTTCTCTGGAGCTTGGATGTTGGAGCTTGGAGCTTCTGCCCTCCCTAAAATGAATAAAGTCGCATTGGTAACAGGCGGGTCGCGCGGCATCGGCTTCGGCATCGCCGAAAAGCTCGCCGCCGAAAAATGGGATATTGTCATCAACGGCGTCCGCGAGGAAGCCGCCGTCGCCGAGCCCCTCGCCAAGCTCCGCGCCATGGGCGTGAAGGCCGGCTACGCCCGCGGCGACGTCGGCTCCGCCGAAGGCCGCGCCGCTATCGTCAAGGCCACGAAGGAATTCACGGGTGGCAAAGCCCTGAATCTCCTCGTGAACAACGCGGGCGTCGCGCCAAAGGTTCGCGCCGACCTGCTCGAGACCAGCGAGGAGAGCTACGACTACGTGGTGAACACGAACCTCCGCGGCGTGTTCTTCCTGACGCAGGCTTTTGCCCGCGACATGGTCGCCGCGAAAAAAGCCGACCCCGCCTTCGCCGCCTATATCATCAGCATCACATCGATCTCGGCGACGGTCGTCTCGATCAACCGCGGCGAATACTGCATCGCCAAGGCCGGCCTGAGCATGATGTCCCAGCTCTTCGCAGCCCGCCTCGGCGCCGACGGCATCCCGGTTTACGAAGTCCGCCCCGGTGTCATCAAGACCGACATGACCGCCGGTGTGACGGCCAAGTATGATGACCTGATCAGCAAAGGACTTTGCGTGCAGCCTCGATGGGGATTCCCGGATGACGTTGGAAGGGCCGTTGCCTCGCTGGCGCGGGGTGATTTTCCGTTCTCAACGGGCCAAGTCGTCATGGTGGATGGCGGCCTCACTATTCCGCGCCTATGATGTGACTGCGGCGGGGCGCAACAGTGCGGAGATAGCCGCAGCCCCGTTCGCCTCACGCGTTGCCCGCACGCGTGGGATTTAGCAGGCGGCCGGCTGTCCGCGAAGTGATCAGCATCACCAGCCCGGCACCGCCGACCAGCCCCGCGTGCAGCATCCAGAATTGCACGCTCGGCAGCGTCTCCAACAACCCACCCAGCCAGCCGACGAGGTTGTTGCACAGGAACAGGTGCAGGTAATAGACGCCCAGCACCGTGCCCACGACGGACTTCGGGGCCACCCGGACATACATGGCCAGCCCGACCGGAAACACATTGGCAAAGCCGATGCTGTTGAACACCTCAAAGCCCAGCACCCAGCCGATGCTGGCCTTGCCCGCCGGGGAAAATTCCAGCGCCGCACCCGCGAGGCAGAGCATGCCCAGCGCGCTGATCCCCAGGCCGAGGGTGATCTTGACGACCTCGCTGGGTTCCTTGAAGCGCTTGGCCCACAGGCGCCAGAAGGCCACGGCCCCGACCAGGCTGGAGACGCTCACCACCGCATCCAGCGTGATCAGCCAGGAGGTCGGCATCGTCTTGCCCATGAAATCCAGGCTCACATGGTCCGGCACCCACAGCAGGTAGGCATTGAAAATCTGCTGGTTGCCGACTGCGCCGATGGCGAGCACCGGCAACAGGAGAATCAGAACGATCACCGCTTTGCGTTCATCGCGGGTGATGCCCGGGCGCGCCGCACGCACGGCCTTCGACACGGGCGGCTCCGGCGGCAGCCACTTGCGGCCGCTCAGGTAAATGATCAGGCCGAGCACCATCCCGATGCCCGCGGCCCCGAATCCGTAGTGCCAGCCATAGACCTCGCCGAGCGTCCCCGCGATCAACGGCGCGGCGATGACGGCGCCATTGATGAACAGGTAATAGATCTGGAAGGCGTCGGCCCGGCGCAGATCCTCCGGCGCGTAGAGCGCCCCGACCTGACTGGCGAGGTTGCCCTTGAAGCAGCCCACGCCGAGCAGCAGGCACAGCAGGGCGATCAGGAACGAGGTGTCGAAGGCCATCAGAAAATGGCCCGCCGCCATCAGCAGAGCTCCAATTGTGATGGTGCGGGTCCGGCCCAGCCAGCGGTCGGCGATGAGTCCGCCGACGATTGGCGTCAGGTAAACGAGCCCGGTGTAGAGCCCAAAAATCGCCGATCCCAGCGCGACAGTGGACAGCGGCCCGCCATACATCCGTTCGAGTCCGGCGCGAAAGGCCGGGAACCCGGCGATGTGCTCGACGTGCCCCGGCAGCAGCAGCTGCTTGACCATGTAGAGCACCAGCAGCGTCTGCATGCCGTAGTAGGAGAATCTCTCCCACGCCTCCGTGAAGGCGATGTAGCCGAGGCCACGGGGATGGCCGAGAAAGGCGCGATCATGATCCACGGTCGCGCCGCTGGGGGCAGGGGTATTGCTCAAGCCCACCACGCTTGCGGTGCCTCGCTCCCGTGGCAAGCCGCCAACGCCATGGCCGCGCCCCGACCTGTGCTTTCCGGCGTGCGCTGCGCGCCCCCCGTGGTAGATAGCCGGTCATGCTCCCCGCCAAAGACGCCGGCCTCGGCCTGCTCCACCAGCATGTCCGCGACGACTACCAGCGCCACCACGCCCTGATGGTCGCGACCGCGCTGGAGGGCTACGCCGCGCACTTTTCCGAGGATGCGCTGCTCTGGTATTTGACCGGCCTGCTGCACGACCTCGATTACGAGGAGCATCCCGATGCTCACCCCGGTCCTTCGCTCCAGTGGTTCAAGGACTGGGCTTATCCGCCCGAGTTGATCCACGCTGTCGAGGCCCACGCCCATGGCTACCACGGCTTCACCACCCTCCCACAGACGAAACTCGCCGCCGCGCTCGTCGCCTGCGACGAACTCACGGGCATCTTCTACGCCTACCGGAAAATGAACCCCGTCCGCTACGGCGACATGAAGCCTGCTTCGATCAGGAAGAAGTTCAAGGACGGCACCTTTGCCGCCAAGATCGACCGCGCCACCATCCAAATGGGCTGCGACCGGCTTGGAGTGCCACTGGATGAGCACATTGGAAATCTCGTGCGCTTCCTTGCCCCACTGCCCTAGCCAGCCATTCCCGTCTGCTTTCGGATGCTTCTTTCAGGTCCGGGGCTTGCCGACCCGCTGCACGTTGAAGCAGTCGTTGCACATGCCATGCGTGAACTCGATCTGGCTGCGCGCACTGAAGTAATCCTCCACCTGCTGCCAGTAGCCGGCGTCGTCACGCACCTTCTTGCACCAGGCGCAAATCGGCAGCAGGCCAGAGAGCGTCTGCACCTCGGCATGGGCACAGCTCAATTCCTCGTGGCGCAACTGGAGATTGGCCAGCAGCAGGCTGACGAACAGCGCCACCATGAAGAAACTCACCTCCAGATCCCCGATGATCTGCAGCGAGGCCGAGGCCTCCGTCCACCCAAGCCCGCCGAGGAGCACGGCCAGCCCCACGCGCAGGCCGTGGAAGAGACCGTGGAGCAGAAACGCGTTGGCCGGGGCCACCAGGGAGCGCCAAAAGACCGGCCGGGCCCGGCGCAGACACCAATAGGAAGCCAGCGAGAGACCGCCCCAGATGACACCGTTGCTGACCATGCGCCAGGTGGCGGGCTGGGCGAAGGTCAGGAAGCTGATCAGCACCGCCAGATGGAGCAGGATGATGCCGAGGGCCAGTTTCCACTGCCGGGGAATCTCCGCCGTCCGCTGCGCGCCGAGGAACAGCCCCGCGTGACCGACCGTGACCAGGAGCGTCGGGATAAGCTTGGCGGCCCAGTAGGGCAACTCCGGGCGCAGTGCGAAAAAGATGTCAGCCACCGTCATCACCCACGCGGACAGCATCCAGCAGCGCATGGTCGCCGAGCGCCCCTGCCGCCACCAGAAATGCGTCAGCAAGCCAGCCAGGATCGCGCCGATGACGATGTTGGTCAGATAGGTGATGGTCTCTTGGCTCATCCGGCCGCCGAGGATGCCCGGCGTCGGTTGATTGGAAAGGCCTATTTCCACAGCGCCAACTGAGCCATTGCGGCCACGGGAATGGCGGCGTATGCCCCATCCCCAGATGCCCGCTTCTGACTCAGCCGCTCCACACCGCCGCCGCCCGCGCTATGCTGGCAAAAATCCCCGGCACTTCGCGGAAAAATACAAGGAGCTTGACCCGGCCCGCTACGCCGGCGAGGCCGCCAAGGTGCTCGCCGCCGGCAAGACCCCTGCCGGCACCCACCGCTCCATCATGGTGGCGGAGATCCTGGCCGTGCTCGCGCCCCGGCCCGGCGAGGTCGCCGTGGACTGCACCCTCGGCTACGGCGGCCATGCCCGCGAGCTGCTCCCGCTCCTCGCCCCGGCCGGCCGCCTCCTCGGTCTCGATGCCGATCCACTCGAACTCCCCAAAACCGCAGCCCGCCTCCGCGCCTCCGGCTTCGGGGACGATGTCTTCACGGCCGTCCGCTCCAACTTCGCCAACCTGCCCAAAGTGCTCGCGCAACTTGGCCTCAACGGAGCCGACACCATCCTCGCCGATCTCGGAGTATCCTCGATGCAACTGGACGACCCGGCCCGCGGGTTCTCCTTCAAGACCGACAGTCCGCTCGACCTGCGCCTGAACCCCGCGCGCCCGCCCTCCGCCACTGACTGGCTGGCCCGGGTCACGGCAACCGAGCTCGCGACAGCCCTCACGGAGAATTCCGACGAGCCGCACGCCGCACTACTCGCGCGTGAACTCACGTCGCTCCGCCGGCTAACCCCCCTCACGCGCACCCGCCAGCTCGCCGATGCGATCCGGACTATCTTGGGCGCGCGCCCGCCTCGCCCCGCGCCGGAGGCGGCCGATGACTGCGTGCGCCGCGTGTTCCAGGCGCTTCGCATCGCTGTGAACGACGAGTTCGGCGTGCTTGACCTGTTTCTGCGCCAGTTGCCCGGCTGCCTGAATGCGGGCGGCCGTGTGGCGATCCTCACCTTTCATTCCGGCGAGGATCGCCGCGTGAAACAGGCCTTCCGTGCCGGCGTGCACGCCGGGCTTTATACCACCGCCAGTGAGGAGGTCATTCGCGCCGGCCCGGCCGAACGCCGCGCCAACCCCCGCAGCACCTCCGCGAAACTCCGCTGGGCCGTGCGGGCGTGACCGGCGGCGGCCTCGATCCGGTTATTGGGCTTCCGTCCGCCCGTGATTTCGTGATTCTCCGCTTGGTCTGTCTGATCCTGGGCGCTGGTTGCCTGCGTGGTTCGCTGGACTCCCGCTCCATGAAAATCAAGACCGCCACCTTTGCCGTCAGCGCGCCCGACCTCGCGTCGTGCCCTCAGTCTGTCCTGCCGGAATTCGCCTTCATCGGCCGCTCCAACGTCGGCAAGTCCTCGCTGATCAACCTGCTGACTGAAAAAAAGGACCTCGCGAAAGTCTCCGACCTGCCGGGCAAGACGAAGCTGATCAATTTCTTCACGATCAACGGCACCTGGAGCCTCGTCGATCTGCCGGGATACGGCTACGCCCACGTGGGGAAGGCGGAGCGCCAGCTCTTCAACACCGCCGTGCGCGACTACCTCGCACACCGGCCGACCCTGCGCCGCACTTTTGTGCTGATCGACTCCCGCCACGAGCCACAGGAGATGGATCTCAAATTCGTCCACTGGATGGGCACGCACGCCCTGCCCTTCGCCCTCATCTTTACCAAGATCGACAAGCAGGCCGCCCAGCATTCGCGCAACACCATCGACCGGTTCCGCGCCGCGATGGCGAAGTCCACCGATGCGCAGCCACCCGTTTTCGCCAGTTCCTCCACCACGAAGAGTGGCCGCGCCGAGATCCTCGCCTTCATCGCGCAAGCCCTGCCCGCGCACAACGCTCCCAAGCCCTTTACCGGCGCTCCCATGATGAACCACCCGCGTCGGCTACCGCCGACGCCCGCTGGCGACGAGATGCTCGGCGACGATTTGGACGCGTAGCCGGCGTCTGGCGAGGCTCCGATCGACCGCACCTTGGTCACGCCGCCCCAAGAAAAACCGCTCCCGCCTACGTAGAAGCGCGTAGAGTCTCTGCGTTGACTCCGCGCGGCATCTTGTCGGCATAGGGGCGCCTGCCCGTGGCCCTGCCTCACACCAGCCTCACCCCGATATCCGGCGCACGTCGCACCGGACTTGTTAGTCGCGGCCCCGGTTTGCCAATCTTCACCCAACCATGAAATCGCGCCTGCTCGCTTCCGCCCTCGCCCTCATCCTGCTCCCCTGCTCCCACGCGGCCGATGCGGCCGACCTCGCCCGCGCCCAAATTGTCTTCGCCAAGGTGATGAACGGGCTCCAGCAATACCAGAAAGTCGCTGGTGCCACCGGCGCGGCCTCAGCACCGGCCGCCCCCGCACCTTTGCCCGGCAAGACGGGCAAGTATTTCGCCCCCTACGACAGCAACGGGCAACTGACCGAGTGGGCCTCCAAGGCCCTCAGCGCCAATATCGGCGCCGCGATCGGGTCCAAGGCCGGGGAGAAAGTCGGCACGATGGCCGCCTCCAAGATTCCGCTGGCGGGCGGCTTCCTCGCGATGGGTGCTAAGAAAAAGGGCAAGGAACTCGGGGCCATGGCCGCCGTCGGCGGGGCTGATTTCGTCAAGAAAAGCTCCGATGCCTCCTTCAATAGCGTGCAGGAACTCGCAGCCTACATGCACCTCAACTACGCGGGCAAGGCCGACTACCTCAAGGCGTTCGCCGCCGCGATGGCCATCTACCCCGACTTCGAGAAGACCTACGAGCAGGCGGTCAAGCAGGCCTACGGCGCCCGCTGAGCCTGCCGTAGCGGCTTATTGAGACTCGCGCATCAGACTGACGGGTAGAGCGCACCGGCCCGGTGCGCCCGGGAACGTGATATCACACTCGCGGCGGAGCGGGCCGCTCCGCCCTACCTCCCGTTTCGCAAGGTCAGTCTATTTCGCGGGGCTCAATAGGCCGGCTGACCAGCCGGCCTCAAGCCTTCGCCAGGCAGCACTGCTTGTATTTCTTTCCGCTGCCGCAGGGGCACGGATCGTTGCGGCCGACCTTGGGCGCCGCCGACTTGTAGGGCGCGGGCCCGAGGCGCGCCTCACGCTCGTAGAGCCAGGTCCCGTTGATCCGCAGAAACTCCGCCTTCTCGTGCAGGACCTTCTCGATCTTGTCCTCGATCCCGTAGGCAGAGAAATCCACATAGGCCTTGTCCGGATTATTCGCGGCCACCTCGTGGCCGTGCACCTCGAGCCGCGTCCAAGTCACAGCCGGCTCCCCCTCCTCGGCCACATACGGCCTGCCTGCCATCGGCCGGTAGGTGTCGTGCAGGAACTTGAAATTATGCGCCACGTGCGCCGTGAACCGCGCCCGCATCAGCTGCTCCGCCGTCGCCGGCTTTTGCTTGCCCGCATGATAGGGCTCGCAGCACCCCTCGAACAACTGTCCGCTGCCGCAGGGGCAAGGCTGTCCGCGTTTCGGTTGGTGCTCGGTGAGGTTGGCAGGCATCCTCCAGACCTAGCCTGCCCCGCCGGGCCAAGGCGAGGTTGGTTTTGCGTTTATCGTGCTTTTTCTCGCCGCTCCTTCTGCAAGCTTGGGCCGGCGTGAGGAAACCCATGGCGAGGATCGCCCGCCG
>DAORVZ010000047.1:0-8467 GCA_035434005.1 Lacunisphaera sp. | reverse complement strand
GGGTGCGCTGGGGGTCGGTGTTGCCGATGCGGAGGTCGCGCCGGCACTGGAAAACGGCCTGCGCGGCGCGGGGCTGGCGGTCTTCAACCCAGGCGGCCGCGCGCGCCGCCGCGACGGTTTGCACGCACTGCTGGCGGTCCTGGCGGCGCTGGTGCGCGAGCCGGCGTTCGACACCGCGCAGGCGCTGGCGCGCTGTCCTGATTTCATCGCGTGGCTGGCGGCGCGCGGGGACGGGGCGATTTCGCCGGCGGCCATGTTGACCGAACTCGACGACCTGCGGGCGCGGCACCTGCCCGCGATGATCGCGGCGGCCCTCGGCCATACCGCACAGCGGCCGGCGGCGCGCGCGGCCTTGGAAGGCGCGCTGGCGTTGCGGGCTCAGCTTGCGGCCGGCGAATTTCCGGCGAATGCCGCAGCTGCGCTCGGCACGCTGTTCAGTTTGCGACGCGTGGCGGGTGACTCGGCGCTGGCGGAATCGGCCGAGGTCTGGATGGAAGTGTTGCGCGAGGCAGGCGAGGCGCGGCGGAATTTTCCGGAGCTGACCACGGCTGACTGGTGGGATCTGGTGCTGGCGAGGTTTGGCGAGAGCCTGCGGTTCGAGGCGCGCCAGGCGGGTGCGGTGGAACTGCTCGGCTGGCTGGAATTGCTGTGGGAAGATGCGCCGCACCTCGTGGTGACGGGGTTGAACGACGGCTGCGTGCCTGAGACGGTGACGGGCGATGCGTTTTTGCCGGAGGCGCTGCGCGCGCGGCTCGGGCTCAAGACCAACGAGGCGCGCTTTGCCCGCGACGCGTATCTGCTCGCGGCCCTCGCGGCCTGCCGCGCGGTTGCGGGGCGGCTGGACCTGCTGGTGGGCAAGGTGTCGGCGGCGGGCGATCCGCTGCGGCCGTCGCGATTGCTGCTGGCTTGCGCCGACACGGAGCTGCCGCGGCGCGTGGCGGCGCTGTTCCGTCCGGTGGCAGCCTTGCGGCCCGGCTTGCCGTGGCGGCGCGCGTGGCAACTGACGCCGCCGGTGGTGGCGCCGCCGACGCGGGTTTCGGTGACGGCGTTCCGCGACTACCTGCGCTGTCCGTTCCGCTTCTATCTGAAGCACGCGCTGAAGATGGAGACGGTGGATCCGTTCAAGAGCGAGCTGGACGCGCGGGATTTCGGCACGCTCTGCCATGATGCGCTGGAGGCGATGGGGAAGGAGCCGGCGTTGCGCGACTGCACGGACGCGGCGGTGCTGCGGGAATTTTTGCTGGCCCGCGTGGATCGGCGCGTCCGCGAGCGTTATGGTGCCGAGCTCACGCTGCCCCTGATCGTCCAGCTGGAGTCGGCCCGCCAGCGCCTGACGCGCGCGGCGGAGGTGCAGGCGGGGCAGCGCGCGGCCGGCTGGGTGATCGAGCAGGTCGAGCGCAAGTTCGAGCTCGGGCTCGGTGCGGTCACCGTGAGCGCGAAGATTGACCGCATCGAGCGGAACATCGCGAGCGGGGCAGTGCGGGTGATTGATTACAAGACCTCGGACAAGGGCGTGGCACCGCGCGCGGCCCACGTGCGAAGCGTGCGCCGCGACGAGACCGCGCCGGAGTGGGCGCGGTTCGCGGCCGGTGGCAAGGAACTCGTGTGGACCGACCTGCAGCTGCCGCTTTACCTCGAAGCGCTGGCGGGGGAGTTCGGCGTCGCGGTCGGCGCGGGCTACTTCAACCTGCCCAAGGCGGTTGGCGAGACGAGCTTGGTGTTGTGGGAGGATTATGACGCCGAGTGGCGCGCGGCCGCCCGGCGCTGCGCCGAGGGCGTGGCCGCGGGCGTGGCGGCGGGAATTTTCTGGCCGCCGGCGGAGGTGGCGCCGCGCGACGAGGACGATGCTTTCGACGGACTGTTCCACCATGGCACGGCGGACAGCGTGGACTGGAGGGGGGTGTCATGAACCCGACCGGCCATGTCATGATCCTGGCCTCGGCGGGTTCGGGCAAGACCTACGCCCTGACGAACCGCTATGTCCGCCTGCTTGCGCTCGGCGCGAAGCCGGAGCGGATCGCGGCGCTGACGTTCACGCGCAAGGCGGCGGGCGAGTTTTTCGACGAGATTCTCAAGAAGCTGGCCGGCGCGGCCGCCGACGAGGGCGTCGCGAAAAAACTGGCGGCGGAGATCACCGTGCCGGCGCTGCGCGCGGCGGACTTCCTGAAATTGCTGCGCGGGATGACGGAAGCGATGCACCGGTTGAACCTCGGGACGCTCGACAGTTTTTTTGCGCGGGTGGTGCGGGCCTTCCCGCTCGAGCTCGGGCTGGCCGGGGACTTCGAGGTGCTGCAGGAGCACGCGGCGCGGCTGGAGCGGCGGCGCGTGCTGCGGCGGATGTTCGCGCACACAGAGGGTGGCACGGCGCGGCAGGATTTCATCGAGGCGTTCAAGCGGGCGACGTTTGGCACCGAGGAAAAGCGGCTTGGCGCGCGGCTGGATGCGTTTCTCGACGAGCACGCCGAGGTGTATCTCGCCGCGCCGGAGGCGGCCGCGTGGGGCCGCGCGGAGCGGATCTGGCCGGCGGGCAGCGCGTGGCTGGCGGCGGCGACCGCGAAGAAGCGCGCGGCGGCGGCCGAGGCATTGAAAGTGGCGCTGCCATGGGCGACGTTCAGCGAGGCGCAGCGTGCGCGGTGGGAGGATTTTTTCGCCGCGCTGCCCGACTGGGCGCCAGGCGCGCCATTGCCCAAGCCGGTGGAATACGTGGTGAAGAACGCGTTCAAGGCCTGGCCGGGGCTGGCGGAGATCACCGTCGAGCGGAAGAAGGTGCTACTGGCGCCGGACGCGGGCCGGGCGCTGCATGCGCTGGTCAGCGGGATCGTGGGCGCGGAGCTGGCGCGGCGGCTGGAGACGACGCAGGGCATGTGGGCCGTGTTGCGCGGCTACGAGGAGGTTTACGACGGCGCGGTGCGGCGCGCCGGGCGGCTGACGTTTGCGGACGTGCAGCGGCTGCTGCGCCCGGACACGCCGGACGGGGCGTGGCTGCTGTCGCGCGACGCGGCGGCGGAGGCGCGGCTGTTCATCGACTGGCGGCTGGACGCGCAGATTGACCACTGGCTGCTGGACGAATTCCAGGACACAAGCCACGGGCAGTGGAGCGTGCTGCGCAACCTGATCGACGAGGCGGTGCAGGATCCGACAGGCGCCCGCAGCTTTTTCTACGTGGGGGACGTGAAACAGGCGATCTACGCCTGGCGCGAGGGCGACTCGCGGCTTTTCCGGGAGATTTTCGACCACTACAACGCGGCGCGGCCCGGGGCGATTCGCGAGGAACGGCTCGACCGGTCGTGGCGGTCGGGTCCGGCAGTGATCGCGATGGTCAACCGTGTGATGGGCGACGGCGAGGCGCTGGCGCGACTGTTCCCGGCGGAGGTCGTGGCCAGATGGACGCGCGAGTGGCGCGACCACGAGAGCGCGCAGCCGAAGCTGGGCGGGTATGCCTCGTTGCGGACGGCGGAGGACGAGGCCGGGCGCTTTGCGGAAACATTGAAGATCCTCCAGAAAACGGAGGCGCTGGAGCGCGGCCTGAGCGTGGCGGTGCTGGTGCAGAAGAACAGCACGGCGGCGGAGCTGGCGGATTACCTGCGGCGCGAGGGCGGGCTGCCGGCGGTGGCCGAGTCGGATTTGCATGTCGGCACGGACAACCCGCTGGCCGGCGCGCTGCTGGCGCTGTTTCGCGCGGCGGCGCATCCCGGCGACCAGGCGGCCTGGGCGCACATGAGGATGACGCCATTGGCTGCTGGGCTCGCGGCGGAGTCGCGCACGGAACGCGACGCGCTGGTGGTGCGGCTGCTTGGGGAGACCCACGCGAAGGGGTTTGAGCGAACGGTGGAGGCGTGGGTGCGCCAACTGGAACCGGCGCTGGCGGCGGATGATGCGTTCAGCCGGGAGCGCGGCCGCCAGCTGGCGGAGGCGGCGCGGTTGTTCGACGAGACGGGGAGCCGCGACGTGGCGGAGTTTGTGCAATTTGTGGAGCGGCACACAGTGCGCGATGCCGACACGGCGGCAGTGGTGCGCGTGATGACGGTGCACAAGGCGAAAGGCATGGGTTTTGACCTAGTGGTGTTGCCGGACCTGGAAGGCACGCGGCTGGCGGCGCGGCGGCGCGGCCTGGCGGTGCAACGCGCGCCCGACCGGACTGTGGAGTGGGTGTTCGACCTGCCGCCCGAGACCTTTTACGCGCAGGACGATGTGCTGGCGGGCCACGTGGCGGCGGCGGAGGCCGATGCTTGTTATGAGGAGCTGGCCGTGCTCTACGTGGCGATGACGCGGGCCAGGCGCGCGATGTATGTGATCACCGAGCCGGTGGGCACGTCGCAGTCGCACAATTTTCCCCGGTGGTTGCAAGAAACGCTGGGCGAGGCGTGGTCGTCGGGCGATGCCAGTTGGTTCAACGCCATCAAGGCGGTGAGTCCGGAGCCGGAATCTGAGGCGGGTCTGGCAGCTTTGGCGGTGACGCGGAGGCCGCGCCGATCAGCCCGCACGCCATCCGAGGGCAAAGCGGGGGAGATGGCGGGTGAACGGCTGTTTGCGCTGGATGGCGGCGGCGCGGCCCGTTTCGGACGGGCGGTGCATGGCTTGCTGGCCCAGGTGGAGTGGGGAGGGGCGTTGGCCGAGGCGGAACAGGCGGCGGCATGGCGAGACGATGGCGCGGCCGGGTTGGAAGCAATGGCGTGCCTGCGGGATCCGGAGTTGGCGGAAGTCTGGACGAAACCGGCTGCGGCGCGAGTGGCGGTGTGGCGGGAGCGCGCCTTCGAGATTGTGCTGGAGGGCGCGTGGGTGACCGGGGTGTTTGATCGCGTCGTGGTGGAGTTTGACGACTCAGGGCGGGCGATCCGCGCAGCGGTGTATGATTTCAAGACCGAGCGGGAGGCGGGGTATTCGGGCCGGGCCAGGGCGGTGACGCGGCACGAGGCGCAGATCACCCTCTATCGGCGGGTCGTGGCGGTATTGGCGGGATTGCCGGTGGCGGCCGTGCGGGCGACATTGGTATTCACCGAGACGGCCAAGAAAGTCACGGTGGACGCAGGCGCTTAAATTGTGCTTTACAGCTCTGGCGGTGAATCGCACGTTGGCCGGCTTAAACCAACTTTAACCATGGGAAATCTTAAGAAGAAACGGCGTCTGAAGATGTCGAAACACAAACGCCGGAAGCGCCTGAAGGCGAACCGCCACAAGAAGCGCACTTGGCAGAAATAGTCCTGCCTCGGCCCAAGTTGGCCTTTTTTACACAAACCCGCTGTTTTTAGGCGGGTTTTTTCATTTTTCAACCTATTGAGTTGGAAGTAAAACATTAGGGAAACTGCTGGTGCACGGCGAAATGATTGTAGTTTTCGTCTTGTCAGGTGGGTAAGTGCCCCGTATCCAGCATGTCCTGCAAATGAGTTTTGCCCCATCCACGCGGTGACTTAGCAAACCCACCGCGGGAGACTTTAACCGTAAGAACAGACTTCACCCCCCACTCCCTGCACTTGGCATGTTTCTCGCGAAAAAATCGAAAGGCTTTTGCGTTGAAATCGGCGAACATACGACGCTGGTAGCCCGGCTTTCCCAGCCAGAGGCCCCCTATGTGGTCGAGGAACTCAAAGAGTTCCCTGCGACCGACACCGGGGCGCTCTCCGAGTGGCTCAAGGGTTCCGATGGCAAAGGCTCAAGCGGTTATGCCCATGCGACCTGCGGAGTTTATCCGGCCAAGCGTGTTATCCGTCGGCACACCTTGGATCTGAAGAAGGTCAAGGATCCAACCTACTTTAACGAGATCTACACCCAACAATTCCGGGTTGATTCTGAGAAATACACCATCAAGGCCCTGAATTATGACGACGGTGCAGATTACGACCTGAACAAGGCGAACCAAAAAGAAGCGCTGTTCTGTGGTTTGCCATCTGAGGAAATCATCACGATCCAGGACAAGTTACTGGAGCTGGGCGTGTATCCGGAGCGCTTGGAACTCGGCACGGTGGCGACGATGGGGGGGCTGATTAACTACCTGAAGTTCAAGCAGAGCAAATCCCCGGTGTTGTTGCTCGAGATCGGTGAGGATTCGACCCAAAGCTACATCCTTAGCGCGGATGGGGTGGATATCTCCCGGCCGATTCCCAGTGGCATCGCCGCGATGATTCCAGTGGTGCAGAAGGAGCTGGGCCTGAAAGACGAAGAATCGGCCAAGAAGCTGTTCTATTCCAACACATTCGACTTCACCAGCATGGGCGGCGCATTGGTGAAGAAACTTCTGAAGGAGCTGCAATCCTCCATCGGCTTCTATGAAGTGCAGACCGGCCAGTCCATTGGCAGTGTATTCTGCACGCAGTTGCCCGCCACGCTGAGCTGGCTGGGCACGACCATGGCCGGGTCGCTCGGTGTGCCGGTCATGAAAATGGACGTGGTGCCGTGGCTTGGCTCGCTCAATATTACACTGGCCGATGGAGTGACCTTGGGCTCCCCCGAGGAGCGCTGGGCCGGTCTTTTCTCCCTGATCGCTTCATACCAAAATGCTGTCCCTGACGAAAAAAAGTGACGCCCAGCCGGTAGCGGCGCCGCTCTGGCACACGAACTTCCGCAACTTTGACCGGTTGCCAGACACGAAGGTTGTGCGCACGGCTTTCTTCGTTAACACCGGAGCCGGTGCCTTGGCCATCGCCCTGTTGCTCTGGCTGGGTTACCGGGAATACCGCATCCACAGCATCGGTGAGCAAATTACCGATGCCCAGCGCGAGATTGACAGCAATGCGAAGAAAAATGCCGACGCGTTGCGCTTGACCCAGCTTTTTACCCAAGAAGACAAGAAACTGTCTGACACCGAAGCCTTCTTGAAAACCCCGATCGGCGTCTCAGAATATGTGATGCTGATTGGGCAGACGCTGCCCAAGGAAATCTCCATCGACATGGCTGACATCCGGGTGCCCGCCGATGGCAAGAACCAGCTATACATCCTCCGCGGAGTCGTGGCCGGCAGCCGGGATCAGGCAGCCGGGACTGCTTCCAGCTACGTAGATGTGCTGCGGGCGCATCCGCAGCTTGGTGCGATCTTCGACCCCATATCCTTGGACAAGCTAACGCCCGATCCGAGCACGGGATTCATGTCCATTGAGATTTCGCTGAAAATCAAAACCGAGGGGAAAAAATAATGACCTTCGCCGACATTATTGCGCGCATCAAAAAACAGCCCGTCGGCTTTGCCTTTGGCCTGATCTGCCTGCTGAGTGGTGGTTGGCTTTATTTCCGCAGTGGCGAGATTGATAAACTGCAGGCGGACTATGAGGCCAAATCGTCCGAGCGTGCCACCATCGTTTCCAACGTGGGCATTGCCAAAAATCTGCCGGAACAAGTAACCGAGATACAGGGCTTCACCAAGGAGCTCGAAGGCCGGTTGGTTCGCGCAGGTCAGTTGGCCGTGAACCTCCAATATTTCTACAAGCTAGAGGCCGAAAACGAGGTCAAGTTGCTCGACGTCCGGCAAAATCCGATTCCCAAGTCGGCCAAGGGACCATTTGTGGGGATTCCCTATAATGTAAATGTGCAGGGCTCCTACAAGCAGGTGATGGCGTTCCTGCAGCGTTTGGAAAACGGGCGGCATTATTGCCGCATTACTACCGCCACTTTCACCAAAAACAGCGGGGCCAGCGAAGGTCCGCAGCAATCGAGCATGGGCATGACTCTCGCACTCTCCCTTGAACTTCTGGGACAGCCATGAAAAGCAACCACCTCCGACTCACTTGCGCGGTCCTGCTCATGGCAGGTGGCCTGACCATGGGAACGGCCAACACCGTTCTGAGCCCCGCCAAGCGCCAGGCCGCGCTGGAGCGCGGCAAATCGCTGCTGGCCCCGCGCGAGATCGTCCCGCTGGCGGTTAATCCATTTTATCCGGAGGCTTTTGCCGAAACGGTGGCGGGTCTCGGCCGGACTACGGGGGCCACCGCGACAACCACCGGCGGCGATACCGCAACAACGGTTCCGACCGGGCCGCGAGGAGATCGCGAGCTGGTGGAGGCTATCGCGAAAAGCCTGAAACCGAGTGGCTACATTGTGCTCGGTGGGCAGGCGTCGATCTCCTTCGGTCAAAAGCGGGTCAAAGCCGGCGGCATTCTGACTATTACCTTTGAAGGCAACCAATACACCCTAGAAATCACCAGCATTGACCGCACCAACTTTACCCTTCGCCTGAACCGCGAGGAATTTACCCGGACCATCAAATAAGGAACGAACTATGAGCACACGCACCCTCCTCACCGCGCTCTTCGCCACGGCACTGACCATGCCGGCCCTCGCCCAATCCGAAGCCCCGGCGGCCGCCCACGCCGAGCCCGCCGCCCCCGTCGTCACCGTGCAGGGCGCCGAGCCCACCGCGGCCCCGGTCAGCCGCGACAAGGACACCCTATCGGTGGACTTCCCCGACGAGGACATCAAGACCATCCTCCGCAACGTCGCCGACCTCGCCGCAAGGTTCGCCGCACCCTTTGGCGCCAGC
>DAORVZ010000046.1:0-8594 GCA_035434005.1 Lacunisphaera sp. | reverse complement strand
CGCGCGCCGCGCCGCGAAAGCCGGATCGGCGTGCGTCGCGAGACCGGTATCGACGGCCTGCTGGTAGGCGGCGACCCGGGCCTGCGCCTCGGGCGTGAGGGCGGGCTCGGCGGCGATTTTTTCGATCAGGCCGGCCCACTGTTCGAGATATTGCTCCGAGCTGCTGCGGGGCTTGTCGATGGTCTGGTCAACGAGCACGGCGGCCTCGTGAGCGGCGGCGTAGGAGGGCAGGCCCGGGCCGAGGCGCTGGCCGTCGAACAGGCCGAGTCCGAGCAACGCCTCGGGCACGAAACGCTCGTAGCCGGCCCACTTGTCCGGGTCGGGATCGGGATCGCAACCGGCGGCGAGCGAGGCCTCATCCACCGCCGTGAACCCGGCGGCCGCCGGCGGCGGCATCGACTGGGTGAGCTGCCGCCACTGGGCGACGGGCTCGCGGAACCACGCCGCGTCGGGCCAGACCTCGCGCGGCACGCCGAGGAAGTGGAAACCGCCGGAGTGGCACTGCGTCATGCAGAACACGACGCGCCCCTCCCCCAGCCCGGCATCAAGCGCGGTGCGCAGGTCGGTGACACTGAGCTCCTCCGCCGGATTGGTGCGCCAGCTCCGGGCGGCGGTCGGCTCGAGTTGCCACATCGTGACGACGCTTTCCTTGGGCTCCTGCTTCGCGAGGGTGCCGTGGTCGCCGATGAACAGGTAAAGGGTGCCGCCATCGCGCACGGCGGGCAGGATTTCCTCGCGCAAGGCCTGGAGGAAATCGGCCTTGCGGGCCGGGCGGTTGTGCTTGAGCGGGCCCGGCAGCCAGAGGTCGCGCAGGTAGCCGTCCTCCTTCACCTGCTTGTGCACGTCGCCGAGGAGGGCGGGCTCGCCCTCGCGGTTGCCGACGCCGAAGAATACCCACACGGAATCCGGCGGATAGGTGCGCTGGAGGTGCGCGGCCATCGCCTTCGCCTGGAGGTATTGCGAGTAGTTGTTGGTCAGCGGGGTGCCGCCGCCGGAGAGCAGCACATAGGCATCGCGGGCCGCGGCCGACGCCGGCAGCCCGACCACGATCAACAAGGCGAACCCGAACCTGAACAGGGTGGAAAACGACATGCGATGAGTGGGAACAGATTTGCCAAATCGGCAAACGCCCAGTGGCTCGTGGGCCCATTGGCCCATGCGTCCGGCCTGGAGCGGCGGCGACCACGGGCACTTGTAACCTATTAGGTTACAAAGGCGCTTGGCGGGGCTACTCCAGCAGTTTCTTCAGCGCGGCTTCGAGCTTGTCGCCGTGGGTCTCGGTGGTGACGAGGCGGCCGTCGCGGCCGAGCAGGAAGGTGGCGGGGATGCTGCGGATGTTGTATTTCAGGCCGACCGGATTCTTGCCGGGGCCTTCGTAGAACCAGTGCGGCCAGGTCAGCTGCTCGTCGGCGATGAACTTGACGAGCTTGGCCTTGTCGCCGGGGCGGTCGAAGGAGAGGCCGATCACCGCGAAGCCCTTGGGGCCCCACTTGGCGAGCGCAGCCTTCACGTAGGGCAGCTCCTTGATGCAGGGCACGCACCACGTCGCCCAGCAGTCGAGGAGCACGACTTTGCCGCGATAATCAGCGAGGTCGACCTTGGTGCCGTCGGTCGCGGTGAATGTGAGCTCCATCGGAGTGGTCCGGAGCTGGTGGATCGCGAGCTGGCCTCGGCCATACTTGGCGAGGTCCTCGCTGTCGCTCGCCGCGAGCTTCGCGAGGTGGGCCCCGACGGCGTCGGGCGACAGTTGCTCGAGCCAGCGCACGTATTCCTGTTCGAGAAAAGTGCGGTAGGCGGAGGTCGGGACGCGGGTGGCGATGAGTTCGATGCGCTGACGCAGGGTGCCGAGATCGGCGTGGCCGGTGGCGTCAACCTGGATGGCGATGTCGTTCTTGGCCCCGACCCACTGGAGGCCGGCCCAGACGTTGTCGGGCCAGGTTTTTTGGCTGAGCACGTCGGCCACGGCGCCGCGGAGATGGGCCTGCCACGCGGGGCGGAGGCCGGCTGAGCGCGCGTCGTCCCCGAGCCAGCCGCCGAAGCTGGAGAGGTTGAACAGGATGCCGCCGACGCGGCGTTCGTCGGGGAATTTTCCGAAGAACTCGAAGGCCTTGCCGGTCACGAGGTCGAAGTTCACGCCGGGGCGGCCTTCGCCGCGATCGCCCATGCCGCGGGCGTGCTCGGACCAGATGGCGGTGGCGACGGGGTCGAGCGCGGGCTTGGCGTCCTGTGCGAGGAGCGAGCTGCCGCCTAGGGCGAGCAGCGTGAGAAGGGCGAGGCGGGGCATCATGGGGAAAAGGGCGGAGGCGGCCGGATCGCGGCCGCCTCCGAGGGGGAATTACAGACTCTTTTTCACGGCCAGCGTGACGTAGCGCTGGCGGGGATCCTCAAAGCGGCTGTAGGGACTGTAAACGTCGGTGCGGAAGGCGGGCTCCTTGTTGAAGACGTTGCGGACGCTCAGCGTCCACTTCGTGGAGTCGAGCCAGCGCTGCCAGCCGGCCTTGCCGCGGCCGGCGGGGATGTCGTAGGAGAGCTGCAGGTCCCACAGCGTGGCCGAGGGAATCCGGGCTCCGTCGAGACTTGTGGCGGTCGGGAAGACCACGGTGGGGGTCGTCGTCGAGGTGCTGTAGGAATCGATGTAGGTGGCGGTGACCCCGCCGGTCCAGCGGCCGTGCTCAAGAAACACCGAGCCATTGCCGCGCCACTTGAGCGGGCTGCTGGCGGTGGTGCCGGTGGTGCCGGCGCGCTCGACGATCGGGTTGACCGGGAGGATCTGGTCGCGGAAGGAGTCGGTCCACGTCACGGCGGCGAGCGCGGTGAGCTTGGTGCCGGGGGCGACTTCGTGCGTGTAGCGGATCTTGGTGTCGACGCCGGTGGTCTTGGTGAAGCCGACGTTCACCGGCCGGTAGTCGATAGACAGCACCGAGCCGAGCCAGCCGTTGGCGATGTCGGTGGCCGTGGGTGCCGCGCGGATGACGCGGCCGGGGTAGGACTCCGGCGAGGCGAGGATCACGGAGGGACCGGCCGGCGAGAGGATGGCGTCAATCTTCTCAATGTCCCAGAAATCGACGGTGAGCGTCAGGCCGGGCAGGACGCGCGGGGTGAAGATGACGCCGTAGTTCCACGAGGTCGAGAGCTCGGGGCGCAGGGTGGGATTGCCGCCGGAGATCTCCTCGTGGACGTAGTTGTAGAGGAGATTGCCGCGCGCCGGATCGGTGAACGGCGTGATGGCCGCGGGGTTGATGCGCGGGCTCTCGTAGGTGGACTGGTCGGGCGGGAAGAAACCCTCGGCATACGACACGCGGAAGGCGATGTCCTTCACCGGGGCGACGCGCAGCGCGACCATGGGGCTGGTGGCGGCGGTGGAGTCGTCGGTGTTTTCCCAGCGGAGGGCGGCGTTGAGTTCGGCGGAGTCGATCGGGAGGGGGCGCCACGACTGGCCGACGAGCGGGATCACGGTCTCAAGAAAGGCCGACTCGGTGCGGCGGCTCTGGTTGGCGGTGCTGTCGCTCGGCCCGATGATGCCGGTGGGGATGGCCGCCCGGATCGCCTCGCTCACGCGAACGGTGGAGTTCGTGCGATACTTGCTCCAGATGACCTCGGCGCCGGGGGAGATGACGAGCGGACCGGCGGGGAGGTCAAACACCTCGCCGACGGCGCGCAGGTTCACCTGGGAGAGTCCGTTGTAGTAGGTGTAGCCGCGCCGGTATTCGAGATAGTCCGCCATGACGTCGCCGCGCGGGTAGACGGTGTGGTCGGCGAGCGGGTTGTAGAGCGCGCGGCGCTGGGCCTGGGTCAGGGTCCCGACGGCGGTGCTGGACACGAAGGTGTTGAGGTTCTGGTTGGTGTTAATGCCGGTCGAATGGCTGCGGCCGTATTCGCCGGTGCCGTCGAGCGACCATTCCCACCGGTCGTTGAAGCGGCCCTTGAAGCCGAGGAGCGCGCGCGCACCCTGGCGCTCCTGAAAGAGCGAGGGATCGGGCAGGTCCAACGGGTCGTAATAGACGACGATCGGGACGCCGACGAATCCGGGCGTCACGTTCGTGCGGAAGGGATTCAAGGGATCCGTCGCCGACAGGCTCATGGTCGAGAGATTCATCGGGAAGGAGATCTCCGAGCGGAAGTAGGTGACGCCGGCCTCGGCATACATCGAGAGCTTGTCCTTCACGAATTCGTGTTCGAGCTGCGAGGTGAAAGCGTAGCGATCCTCCGGGCGGTAGATGATCGAGCGCTTGTAGCGCTCGCCGAGATTGGCCTGGCCGGCGCCGGCGACGAACGAGGAGGGCGTGAGCGCGGTGCCGTCCTGATTGGCCGGGATCGCGGCGTAGCGGGCCCCGGTCACGCCGGGGATGGGCAGGGTGCCGGTGGCGGAGTTGAGCAAAATCGTGCCGGGCATGCCGTTGAAGGCCTGGAGAATGTATTGCTCGAAGGCCGAGCGGCCGCTGACCGTCGCGGTGGTGTTGGCCGGGTAGCGGGCGAGGAGATTGTCGAGGTAGGGGCGGTCGCTGTTGTAGAGCGGCCCGCTGTGCTGGTAATCGACGGTGAAGGAGAACCGGGTCCTGCCGCCGTTGAAGGTGCGGCCCTCGAAGTAGGTGAACTGGTAGCGCTCCGCGCCGCCGTCCGTGCTGGTGCCGCCGCTGACCGTGAGGTCGCGGCCGGTGTAATCGCGGCGCAGGATGATGTTGATCGCGCCGCCGATGGCGCCGCCGCCGTAGATGGCGGAGGCGGAGGACGGCAGGATCTCGATGCGGTCAATGGCGGCGACCGGGATGCGGTTGAGGTCGGGGCCGGCCGTGAGGTTGCCGCGCTGGAGGCGGCGGCCGTTGACAAGGATGGTGGTCTGCAACGATGAGAAGCCGCGGAGCTTCACCTCGGAGTTCTGGTAGGTCGCGCCGCCGGCGAAGGCGGGGTTCAGCGCCGCGCCCTGTAGCGACTGGCTGCCGTAGTCGCTTGCCTGGCCGACCACGCGGAAGAGCTCCTCCAGTGAAGTGACGCCGAGGCGCTCGATATCGACGCGGCTGATGACATCATAGGCCAGCGCGCCGGCCTCGTCGGTGCGGACGATGGTCTGGTTGGCGAGACCGTTGATGCGGGTGCCGACCACCTCGTATTTCTCCAGCTCGATGGCGCCGCTGTTAGTCCTGGCCGGCTTTTCCGGGCGGGCGCTTGTCTCCATCTGCGCCGCCCGCTGGTCGTTTGGGCCGGCGTCCCTCCGCACGGCGAGGGCGCCGGTCCGCTCATCCTGCACGGCGACGAGGCCGGTGCGGGTCAGCATGGCATCGAGGGCCTCGCGGGCGGCAAACTCGCCCTTGACCGCCTGGGTCTGCACTCCGCGCACCTGATCGACCGGATAGACGATCTGCACGCCCGACTGCTGCGTGTAGGCCTTCAGGGTCTGGGCGGCGTCGCCCGCCGCGAGGTCGAAGGACTTCTTGGCGGTGTCGGCGGCGGACGGCAGCGCGCACAGCGACAACACAAAAACGCCCGCGGCAAGCGCGCGCAGGCGGGAGAGGGTCTGGAGGAGGGAGTGCATCATGATGGGCGGGAGGTGTGACGTGCAGACGAACGGGCCGGGATTTTCCAGTAGGTGGACTGCGGAAAAAGTCCGGCGCGGGTTGCCATATGACACATTCGCCGGGTCGCTCCGCGAAACGCCTCACGGCGCCGCGCGGAGGATGATCTCGTTGCCGTGGCGGAAAGCCCGCACGTTAAAGCCGGATTCGAGCAGGCGCACGAAGGCCTCCACGTTGTCAGCCCGGAAGTTGCCGCCGACGAGAATGGCGGCGGTTTCCGCATCGGCGGCGGAGAGCTGCGCGCGGTTGTAGCGGTTGAACTCCGCAGCCACATCCCGCAGCGGCATGTCCACAAATTCCAGCCTCAGGCCCTGCCAAGCGAGGGCGCGCTCCATCTGGACCGGCGTGTATTCCTGCACCACTGGCGCGGCGGGGGCCGCGAGATTCACCACCGCGCGCTGCCCGGCGACGAGATAGGTGGGGGGCAATTGAGCGGGATTATTGGAGGATTGCACCTCGGCGGCCACGGGCTCCGGGCTCTGCGGTTCCGGCCCCAACACCTGCACCTTGCCCTCGGTCACGAGCACGGCCACCTCTTGCGCGCCCAAGGCGACATTGAACGCCGTGCCGACCGCGCGCACCGACACCTTGCCGGTGTCCACGAAGAATGGCCGGGCGGCGTTGTGCGCCACCGTGAAGTGCGCCTCGCCCCGCAGCAACTGCACCCGGCGTTCGGTCGGCGTGAAAAACACGGCAACCTGCGCCCCGGTGTTCAGCTCGACTAGGGAGCCGTCCTCCAAGGGCAACTTTTCGGGGCCGGGATGAACGATGGCCTCGCGGCGCGGCGCGGCGGAGCCGGCCCGCGCCGGCAACCAGACATAAAATGCCAGGCCGAGCGCGGCGGCCGCGGCCAGAGCCGTGGCCAGCCAGTAAACCCGGGAGCGGCTCCGGCGGGGCATGAGCAGGTCGGGATTGGGGATGGCGCTGTGGGCCGGGCGCCATTGCTCGAGCTTGTTCAAGGTGGCCCAACCCCGCTCGAATTGCACGATGGCCCGGCCGTGGAGCGGACTGCGATACAGCCACTCGAGGTAGGCATCCTGCTCGGTGGCGGTCAACCCGCGGTCGCGACGCGACAGCCAGTGGGAGGCGGCCTCATTAATATCCTCGGGGATAAGATCAGTGTGTGAGGACATGACAGGATCAGGGCAGTCCAAATCGGGCGAGGAACTCGGCGCATTTGCGCATCCCGGTGGCGATCTGCGCCTCGACCGTGTGCTCGGCGATACCGAGCCGGGCGGCGATCTCCTTCTGGGACAGCCCGTAGATCTTCCGCAGGGTCAGCACCTGGCGGCAGCGGTCGGGCAGCGATTGGATGGCTTTGGTCAAAATCTCGAGTTCCTGGTGGTGGGCCGCAGCTTCCGCCGCGGTGGGGACATCCTCATAGACGGGCAGGTCGGCGATTTCCGTTACGGACTCGAAGGTGACAATCTGGCGGCGGCGCAGCTCGTCGAGGGCGAGGTTGCGGCCCGTGGTGAACAGGAGGGCGCGGGGCGACGACACCGCGCCGCCCTCGTGTGCCTGCCAAACCCGCGCCAAAGCCTCTTGGGCGGTATTGTCCGGATCGGTCAGCGCCGGGAACCGGCCGCGCAGCCACGCGCGCAGTTCGGTGGCATGGGGTTGCAACTGCTCGGCATACCAACGGGCGGAGTCTGAATTCGCAGGGGGCACAGTGGTTCGGGGCGGGTCGCCACCGGGCGGCATGTTTCTGTGCCACCCGACCGGGAGTCGAGCCGATTTCCGATTCCGCGACGGGCAGCGGCGATTATTATCTCCGGCCTAGCGGAAATCCCGGGCTGGCTCGTCAGGGGAGTTTCACGCCGGGCCATAGGCCCATCGGCCCATGGCCGGAGCCTTGAGTTTCCGGACGGGTCGGGGCAGCGTGGACGGCTGCACGCCGCATTTGAAATATTCCGTTCCCCGCTTACCCTTCCCGCCAGATGAAACTGTCCCGCCTGCTCCTCGCCCTGCTTGCCTTGCCCTCCCTGCTTTTCGCCGCCGAGTCCAAGGCCGTGAAGAACGGCTCCGTCGTGGCCCAACTGGTCACCGATGCGGCGGCCATCGTGCCCGGCCAGCCGTTCACCGTCGCGCTCCGGCTGCAGCACGAGCCGCACTGGCACAGCTACTGGATTGCCGCCGGCACCGGCTATCCGACCTCGCTCGCCTGGACGCTGCCGGAGGGCTTCAAGGCCGGTGACATCCAGTGGCCCACGCCGCACGTCGTGAAGGACGGCGAGGGCAAGATCACCGGCAACGGCTACGAGAACGAGGCCTACATGCTGGTCGAGATCACGCCCCCGGCCACGCTCGCCGCCGGCACCACCGTGAAACTCACCGCCACCGCCGAGTGGCTCATGTGCCTCACCGTGTGCATGCCCGGCGAGGCCAAGCTGGAACTTTCCCTCCCGGCCGCCGCCGCCGGCTCGGCCGACGCCAAATGGACACAGGCCATCACCGACGCGCGCGCCAAGCTGCCCGATGCCAGCACCGGCTGGGCCCTCACCGCCACCCACGACGGCACCACGGCGACCCTGCGCCTCCGGCCCCAGGCCGGCACCACGCACCAGCCCAAGGAGCTCCATTTCTTCGCCGCCGACGGCTTCACCGACTACGCCAAACCTGCCGTGGTGCGCGCCGACAACGGCGGCTGGGTGCTGGAACTCCCGCTCGATGCCGCCGCCGACAAAGCCACCGCGCGCCTGACCGGCGTGCTCGCCTCGGCCAACGGCTGGGCGGAGGGCGCCGGCTACGATGGGCTCGCCATCGATGTGCCATTCACCAAGGACGCGCCGAAAACCGCGGCCGTCACCGCCCCGTCGTCCGGTGCCGGCGCGCAGCCCGCAAACCCCGCCGTGCCCCCGCCCGCCGCCGGCAGCCTCCTCGGCACCCTTTCCCTCGCCCTCGTCGGCGGCCTCGTGCTCAACCTGATGCCCTGCGTCTTCCCGGTGCTCGGCATCAAGATCCTCGGCTTCGTCAACCAGTCGGGCAGCGACAAGGCCAAGATCGTGCGGCACGGCCTCGTGTTCA
>DAORVZ010000045.1:0-8720 GCA_035434005.1 Lacunisphaera sp. | reverse complement strand
CGACCTTGTTCTCGCGGTGGTAGTCGAAGAAGAGCGTCTCGGCGACGCGCTTGCCCTCGTCGTAGCACGAGCGGCGGCCGATGGGGTTGACGTTGCCCCAGTAGCTCTCGGGCTGCGGGTGGACGGAGGGATCGCCGTAGACCTCCGAGGTGCTGGCCTGGAAAACGCGGGCCTTGATGCGCTTCGCGAGACCGAGGCAGTTGATCGCGCCCATGACCGACGTCTTCGTGGTCTTGATGGGATTGTATTGGTAATGCGGTGGCGAGGCCGGGCAGGCGAGATTGTAGATCTGGTCGACCTCATACTTGAACGGGTCGATGACGTCGTGGCGGACGAACTCGAAGCTCGGGTTGCCGAGCAGGTGGGCGATATTGGCCTTGCTGCCGGTGAATAGGTTGTCGAGGCACACAATCTCGTGGCCTTGGGCAAGGAGCTTGTCGCAAAGGTGGCTGCCGAGGAAGCCGGCTCCGCCGGTGATGAGGATGCGCATGACGGAGATGTAACTAGGGCAAGGCCCCGGGGCTAGCCAGCAAAACTTGCGCGCGGGTCAGCCCGCTCGCCAGCCTCGTAGCGTTCGATCCACGCCCGGTGCCATGAACCATAATCGCCGGCCTCGATGTGGGCGCGGGCCTGGGCCACGAGGTCGAGGTAGAAATGGACGTTGTGCAGTGACACCAGCGTGCTCGCGAGGATCTCGCCGGCCATCACGAGGTGGCGCAGGTAGGCACGGGAGAAATTCCGGCAGGTGTAATTGTCCAGCCCCTCGACCAACGGCTTCGGATCGGTGCGGTAACGCTCGTTGCGGAGGTTGATGAGGCCGTCGGGGGTGAAGGCCGCGCCGTTGCGCGCCACGCGCGTCGGGTGCACGCAGTCGAACATGTCCACCCCGTGCGCGATCATCTTCAAAATCTGCGGCGGCGTGCCGAGGCCCATTGTGTAACGCGGCTTGTGGGCCGGCAGGAACGGTGTCGTCGCCGCCACTTGCTTAATCATCTCCGGCTCGGGTTCACCGACGCTCACGCCGCCGACGGCGTAGCCCGGAAAGTCCAGCGCGGCGAGCGACTCGGCGGCCTCGCGGCGGAGATCGTCGAAGGTCGAGCCCTGCGCGATGGCGAAGACGTGGTGGCCCGCGCCGAGAAAGCCGTTGTCGGTGGCGATCTGCTTGCACTGCTGCGCCCAGCGGTAGCTGCGGTCGACGGCCTTGCGGCATTCGTCTTTCGTGCAGGGCCAGGGCGGGCACTCGTCGATGACCATCGCGATGTCCGAGCCGAGGTTGGCCTGGATGCCCATGACCTCGCGTGGCCCGAGAAAGACCTTGGCGCCGTCGAGGTGCGAGGCGAAGGCGATGCCGTCGTCGCGGATGTCGCGCAGCTTCGCCAGACTGAAAACCTGGAAGCCGCCGCTGTCGGTCAGGATCGGGCCGTCCCAGCCCATGAACTTGTGCAACCCGCCGAGATCTCGGATCAGCTCGGACCCAGGGCGCAGGTTCAGGTGGTAGGTGTTGCCGAGGATGATCTGCGCGCCGGTCTCCTTGATCTGGGCGGGCGTCAGAGCCTTGACCGTGCCTTGGGTGCCGACCGGCATGAAGATGGGCGTCTCAATGGCCCCGTGCAGCGTCTGCAGCCGCCCGCGGCGGGCGGCGGTCGCGGTGTCGGTCTTCAGAAGCTGGAAATGGTCGGGCATGCACATGTCATTGCGAGGAGCGAAGTGACGAAGCAATCCATCTAGCTGGATCGCCACGTCCGGCTAAGCCGGACTCGCGATGACAAGGTCAACTTGCCCAAGAACTTGACCCCCTGTCAATTACCAGCTAAGGTATCCGAAAGTGCTTCTCGTCATCGACAACTACGATTCGTTCACCTTCAACCTGGTCCAATACTTCGGCCAGCTGGGCGTGAACATGCGAATTTTCCGCAATGACGAGATAACCCCGGCCGAAGCCGAGAAGCTGAACCCCGACCGCGTGCTCATTTCCCCGGGCCCCTGCACCCCCTCGGATGCTGGTGTAAGTATCGACATCATAAAGATCTTCGCCGGCAAGAAGCCCGTCCTGGGCGTCTGTCTCGGGCACCAGGCTATGGGCCAGCATTTTGGCGGTAAGGTCATCCGTGCGCCCCGCCAGATGCACGGCAAACTCTCGCCCATCACCCACCGCAACACCGACATCTTTCAGGGCCTCACCTCGCCCTTCACGGCGACCCGCTACCACTCGCTGCTCGTCGAGCGCTCGAGTTTCCCGGACTGCCTCGAGATCACGGCCGAGACCTCCGAGGGCGAAATTATGGGTCTGCGGCACAAACAATTTCCGGTCTTTGGTGTCCAGTTCCATCCCGAATCCATCGCCACCGAAGGCGGCATGAAGATTCTCCAAAACTTCCTCTCCCTCAACTGATGACTGTAGCGAGCATCGGGCAGCGACGAGCGAGCATACCTAAAACACCCACCCTCCCCTCTGCGCCGCATCGGCCCCTACTCACTACTCGCTACCCGCTACTCACTCCTTTCCCAATCATGCGCTGTCCCAAGTGCACTTCCATTGAAGACAAGGTGATCGACTCACGCATCGCCCGCGACGGCAACAACACCCGCCGCCGCCGCGAATGCCTCGAGTGCGGCCACCGCTTCACCACCTCCGAGGAGCTCGTCCGCGACAGCATGGTCATCGTCAAGCGCGACGGCCGCCAGGAACCCTTCGACCGCGACAAACTTCTCCGCGCCGTCCGCGCCGCCTGCCACAAGCGCCCGATCGACAACGAACAGATCACGATGCTCATCGAGGACGTGATCGACGCCGTCGAAGCCCTCTACGAGAGTCAGGTGCCCACCGCCGCCGTCGGCGAACACGTCATGCAGCGCCTGCGCAAGATGGATCAGGTCGCCTACGTCCGCTTCGCCTCCGTCTACAAGGAATTCCGCGATGTCTCCGAATTCGTCGACGAAATCAGCAGCCTTGCACCGCGGCGCGCACCCGATACATCGAAGCCCAAGAAATGACGCGCTCCCCCTCACTGCGCCGGCTCCACTTCCTCAACGCGCTGTTCGCCCCGCTGACCGGGCACGACCTCTACTTGGCCCAACAGATCGACGCGGCCATCACCAGCAGCCTCCCCGAGGCCGAGGAGCGCGCCCCCAGCGATCCGGCCTTCGTCGCCGCAGCCGCCACCCTCTTTGCCCGGCTCTGCTCCGCGCAGCCCGCGCACGGTTTCTTCCACTGGGACGCGTCGGCCGATGACGCCGGGGCCTCGCCGCTCTTCACCCGCGCAGGCGTGATGCAGGGTCTGAAGCAACTCGCCGCCTACCCCCAGTCCACCTTGCTCGTCACCAATCTCCGCGCCGCCCACTGTCCGCCCGCCCGGCGCTGGACCGAGCGCCGACGCCGCGACTATGACGACGCCCTGGGTTTCATCCGCGACCTCGCCGCCGCCCGCTCCCGCCGCGACGCGAACATGAACCTGCTGTTTCTTTAACTGGGCGGCCAGCTCCAGCTGGACCGCGGCTCAGCTGGAGCTGAGCCCTCCACCTGCAAGCCATGAAGACCATATTCCAGAAGATCATCGACCGTGAGATCCCGGCCAAGCTCGCGCACGAGGACGATCAATGTATCGCCATCCACGACATCAACTCGCAGGCGCCGGTGCATGTGCTCATCATCCCCAAGAAGCTCATCCCGCGCGTCGGTGAGGCTTCGGTGGCCGACCAACCCGTGCTCGGACACCTGCTGCTGACGGCCGCAGCCCTTGCGAAGAAATTGGGTGTAGCCGAATCCGGCTACCGCATCGTGATCAACAACGGCCGCGACGGCGGCGAGACGGTGCCGCACCTGCACGTGCACCTGCTCGGCCAGCGCCCGCTGGCGTGGCCGCCGGGTTGAGGAGATGATGCTCGTTCTCTTACACGTTCTCGTTCACTCAAACTGAGTAATTCGAGAGAACGAGAAGGCGAACGATGACGAGAACGAGTATCTATTTCAGGTATTTCGCCAGCCAGCCGTGGACCTCGCTGTAGAAATACCGGCTGTCCTCGCCGCGCAGGATCCAGTGGCCTGCCTCGGGGAACACGATTAGCTTGCTCGGCACCTGCAGGCGCTGGTTCAGCGTGAACCACATGTAGGCGTTGTTCACCGGAACCCGGTAATCAAGTTCGCCGACCGTGATGAGGATAGGCGTCGTGAAGCCCGTGCCCTTGGCGTGATTGCCGGCCTGCAGCACCGGGCTCTGCTCGCGCCAGACCGCGCTGTCGCCCCAGATCGGGCCGCCGGCGTTGACCTCGCGACCGAAGACGCTGTCGCTCGTGCCCCACTGCATGATGAGGTCGGCCTCGCCGGCGTGGGAGATGATCGCCTTGTAGCGCGTGGTGGTGGCCTGCAACCAATTCGACAGGTGGCCGCCATAGCTGGCGCCGCCGGCCGCGAGGCGCGTGCCGTCGATGAAGGGGTATTTCTTGACCGCCTCGTCCACTGCCTGGTTGACCTCGTCGGCGGGCGTCTTGAGCGGATCAAACTGGATGTTGCGGGCGAACTGCTCGCCGTAGCCCGTCGAACCGGTGTAGTCGGTCAACAGGATGACATAGCCCGGCTTGGCCAGCAGGTCGTAGTTCCAGCGGAGCACGAAGGCATCGCGCCACATGCTGGCGGCGCCGCCGTGGATGACTGTGAAGAGCGGATACTTCTTCGTCGGGTCGAAGCCCGCCGGCTTCACGATCATGCTGTGGATGTCGCGCCCCTTGGCGCTCTTGAACCAAAAGTGCTCGACGGGCAGCCAGTCGATGGAGGCGGCCGCCTCCGTGTTGATGGAGGTCAGGCGCTTCGGCGCACCATTGAAGGAGTAAACCTCCTGCGGGTTGATCGTGGTCTCCCACAGGCCGGTCAGGGCCTGGCCGCCGGCGTTCAGGCCGCTGATCGTGCCGGTCGCTGGCGACGGCTCGTCGCGCACGTCGTTGCCGGCGTAGGACACCGAGTAGAGTTTCTCCAACCCGGCATGCTCGTAGGTGAAATAGATGCGGTCCGAGCCCTCGAGCGTGGCGAAACCCGACACCGCTCGGTCGAGGTTCGCGGTCAGGATCTTCGCCTGGCCCGTGAGCGGCCACGGGAAGCACGCCAGGCGCGTGAGGTCGTAAACTTTGCCGGCCTCATCGGCGGAGTAGCTGCAAAGCAGGGTCTTGCCGTCCGGCGAGAACGAGAGCGAGCCGTAGCTGTGCGTGTCGTTGGTCAGGCGCACCGGCTCGCCGCCGGCCGCGAGCACCGAGAAGATCTGCGTGTTCACGTTAGCGAAGGCGCCGTCGTGGCGGTTCGTCACCCCGGTGAACACGATGGACGTGCCGTCCGGCGTCCACTCCCCGCTGATACTCTCCCCGCTGTTGCCGCGCGTGCCGCCGAAGCCGGGCGTCGCGGCCAGCTTGGTGCCGGCGAGCAGATCGCGCGCGACCGCCCCGGCCTCGGCTTCCTGCACGAACAGGTGGGCGCGCTTCTCGTCGAGCCATGACATCCAGACGCGCGGCGGGAAGGTCTCGTAGGCGCGGGCGTTGTATTTGCGGTCCTTGGCTTCCTTGGCGGCCTTCTTGTTGGCCTCGTCGTTCATGGCTCCGGGATAAACTGAGCTCGTGAACAGCAGTCGGCTGCCGTCGGGGCTCCACTTGGGCGCACCGGCCCCGGTGGACAGGGAGGTGATGCGCTCCGCCTCGCCGCCGGCGGCGAGATCGAGCACGTAGACCTGCGCGGTCTCATCGGCGTCTCGCTTGGCCGTGAAGGCGAGCTTCCTGCTGTCCGGCGACCAAGCCGGGCCACCCTCAGCGGGCTTGCTGAAGGTGAGGCGGCGCGCCGGCGTGTCGGCGGTCAGCGACTTGAGCCAGAGGTCGGTGGAGACATCCTTGGCGTCGTAGGCCGGATCAGTCACGGCATAGACGACCCACTTCCCATCGGGGCTGGGCACCGGCGTGCCGAGGCGTTTCATGAGCCACACATCCTCGTGGGTGATGGCTTTCTTGGCGGGCACCTCGGCGGCCCGGGCAGAGCCGGCCATGACGACCAGCAGCGACAACAAGGCAAGGAACAGGCGGGGCATCTTCATAGGGGGATGCGGGAACGCTATGTCAGAGCCGCAGGGTGGAAAGGGGAAAGTGACGAGGCCGAACAACGCCCAAGAACCGATCAGCTTAACGCGGAGGATAAAGCATCCCTGCTCCGCGATCTCCGCGTCCTCCGCGTTTAATGAATTGGGGCTATGACCGCGCCTCGAACGTGCCGTCGGCCCGCTTCTGCACGAGCTTTTTCAGCTCCAACCCCATGAGCGCAGCCGATACCTCAGGCGAGCCGAGGCCGGTGCCACTGACGAGAGAGTCGATGTTCAAGATGCCCCCCCCGGCAAAGGCCGCGATAACCCGCTGTTCGATGGCGTCGAGTTGCGGCAAAAGCTGCTCGAGCAGCCCCACCTGCCCCTCGGTCGTGATGGCCTTCGGGCGGAGACCGTCCAGATAGTTCAGCTCGCTGAGGATGTCGTCCACACTGGTGAACAGCGTCGCCCCGTCGCGAATGAGCTGGTGGCAACCGGCGCTGCTCGGCTGGTCAATGCGACCCGGCACGGCGTAGATCAGGCGGCCCTGCTCGCCGGCGAAGCGCGCGGTGATCATCGCCCCGCCCGCCACATCGCTCTCGACCACCACCACGGCTTCGCAAATACCCGAGACAACCCGGTTACGCATGGGAAAGGTCTGCTTGTCGGCCTTCCGGCCAAAGGGAAATTCCGAGAGCACGACGCCGGTCTCGGCGATCTGCCGGTAGAGGCCGAGGTTCTCCGGTGGATAGACAATATCGATGCCACAGCCGAGCACGGCGGCGGTTTTGCCGCCCACCGACAGCGCGCCCTCGTGCGCCGCCGTGTCAATGCCGCGCGCCAGCCCGCTCACGACACAGAAGCCGAGCCGGGCGAGATCAGCGCCGAGCTTCTTGGCGACCGACTGGCCGTAAAGCGTCGTGCGCCGGCTGCCGACGACCGCGATACACGGCTGGCCGAACGGGTAATCGCCCTTCCGGTAGAGCCCGATCGGCGGGTCATGGATTTCCTTGAGCAACTTCGGGTAGCACTCGTCGCGTGCCGTGATGAAAGTCGCGCCCGCCTTCGCCAGCCGTTCCTCCTCGCGCGTGAGGTCGAAATGCGTGCGCCAGTTCATCAGGGCCGCACTCGTCTCCGGGCCGACGCCGCGCACCGCCTCCAGCCGTCGCTTGTCCGCCGCGAGGATGGCCCGCGGGTCGGGGCCGAAGGTTTCCAGCAGGCGGTGGAGCGTGACGGGCCCGATGTTGGGCAGGTCGTTCAGCACCATGAACGCCTGGCGCTCGGTTAGGGAAGGATCTGACATGGCGTGGGACTGAGCGCGTGACCCAGATGCTCCAGAATTTCCGAAATCTCTACGGCGACTTGTCCCCGGGTTCGAGCCAACAAATCGGCCGCCTGCCCGTGCCACACCACCCCGCGACAGGCAGCGAGGAGTGGTTCTGCCGGATGCTGCGCCAGCAGCCCGCCGATCAGGCCGGCGAGGATATCCCCGCTGCCGCCGCGGGCCAGCACCGGGCCGCCGAACGGACTGTGATAGATCGTCTTTCCGTCGGTCACGCGGGTCAGCGGCCCCTTCAGCACCAGCACCCCCTGCGCTGCCGTGAACTTGCCCCCGGTGAAGAGAGCCGGGGCGATGCGCTCGAACTCGCCGGCGTGCGGCGTGCCGATGAACGGCTTGGCGCGGACGCACGCCACCACCTCGGGCCGCAAGGCGTCGGCATCGAGCACCAGCGGCATCTTGGCCTCGCCCGCCAGATGCGCGGCCAGCGCCACCGTCTCCGCCTCGGCGCCCAGACCTGGCCCGATCAGCAAGGCGGTGGCTTTCGCCGCGCGCGCCCGCACCAAATCGGCTGTTCCCGCCGCGAGTCCTCCTTCAAGTGTCACCTGGCAACCCACCCACATCACCTCCGGGTGCCGGGCGGCATATCCCGGGGCCAAGGACTCGGGCACGAACGCCGTGACGAGGCCGACCCCGCTGCGCAGTGCGGCCCGAGCGGCCAGCACCACAGCGCCGGGATAACTGTGCGAGCCGCCAACCAGCAACAGGTGACCGAAAGTGCGCTTGTCGGACTGGGCAACCCGCAGCCCAGCGAGCGGGTGCACAAGCGATGGCCGTAGAATACGTTCCGCTGCTTCGGGCACTGAGTCCTCCTGCAACAATCCGATGTCCACATAGCGCAGCCGGCCTACCACCCCCGTATGACGCGGTGACAGCACGGGATATTTCACGCTGCCAGCCGCATAGGTGAAATCAGCGCGGAAGGCGACCGGCACACTCGTCTCGCCCAGCCCGCTCGGCAGATCCACGGCGGCCCGGAGGCGAATGCCCTTGTGACGGTTGACCTGCGCAATCAGCTGCCCGCTGCCAGAATCCATGGGAGCGCGGAATTGGAATCCAAAGATCCCGTCGAGGCACAGGGCATACTGCTGATCAACCGCCAGCGCCGTGTCCGCCGGGAGAATCTGCACCCGCGCCGGCGCCTGTTGCCTCAGCCCATCGAGCGCCCGGCCCACCAGTGGGCGCAAGTCGCCGGCCCCGAAGACCAGCACCACCACCGCACTTGCGCCGGGATGCGCGAGCAGAACAGCCCGTGCAGCCAGCAGCGCATCGCCGCCATTGTGTCCCTTGCCCGCCAACACGAGGATGCGCCCGTCGGCCGGAAACCCGCCGAT
>DAORVZ010000044.1:0-8732 GCA_035434005.1 Lacunisphaera sp. | reverse complement strand
GGCCGCTCTGGGTCAGCGTGGACAGCAGTTCCTCCGGCGCGAGCTGGGTGACGAGCGCGTGGCCGAGCTCGACAAGGGTGGTGAGCTGCTGGGAGTGGGCGCGCAGCCGTTCGTATTGCCAGAGACGGTGCAGCACCGTGCCGGCTTCGGCCGCGTAGCGCGTCAGCCGCGCCAGGTCGGCGTCGGTGAAAGCGCCAAGGCGATCGGCGTCGAGGTTGACGACACCGAGGGTATGACCGTCTGCACTGAGGGGCGCGGCCATTTCGCAGCGCACACCGGCCCGGGCCGAGATGTAGCGCGGCTCGTGCGCGACGTCGGGCACGAGCAGCGGCTGGCCGTGCAGGGCCACCCAACCCGTGATGCCCTGGCCGGGCTTGAGCGCGAACTCGCCGACATCGGGCGGCAGGCCCTGTTGGACGCCGATCTCCAGGCCACCGGTCTCGGGGCTGAGGAGCGCGAGCGAACCGCTGTCGGCTGGGAAGGCGGCCATGATGATCGAAAGGATCTGCCGCTGCGCTGACGCCGCGTCGGCGGCACTGGAGGCCAGCGAGGCGATGGCGTGGAGGACCGCCAGGTCCGTGGCGGATTGCGGATCGCGGATCGCGGATTGCGGATTGGGATCGGCCATGGGCGGTTTAGCGGCGTGCCTTGGCGGTTCGGATTGAAGCCACAATCATCGACAGGATCTCGCCACCTTCCTGCTTCAAAAGGGCAACCTGGTCGGCTTTCACCCTTACGCTATCGACCAAGAGGTCGAACCAATGGAGGGTTTCGTCGCCTTCCTCCTCAACGATGGCCAGTTGGGCGATGATATCATACCAATCGCCCGATGAAAATACACTGTCATTGCGAGGAGCGAAGCGACGAAGCAATCCAGCTGGATCGCCACGGCGCGCTTCGCGCACCTCGCGATGACAACAGCGTAATAGGTAAGGGCGATTGGTATCAGCCCGCGACTTGCAGCGGTTGGCCGCCCGATAGGTGGCGCTGACAGAACAACCGGAGCGCAGAAGCTGATGGCCCAAGGTGCGCGCCACCTCGTCTTTGGGCAGCGCATCGACCGACCGGATGATCCGGAGGGTGTATGCTTTGGTTCGCGCACTGAATTCAGCCGAATTCACCCGCGCAGGCTAGGCCAACCAATCCGCAATCCGCAATCCGCGATCCGCAATTCAGACGGCGGCCGCGGCCGGTGTGATGATGGCGTGCAGCGCCTCCCGGAGGCCGGGCAACCGCGCGGGGTCCACCGCGCCGGCCTCGGGGTTGTCGGGCTCGATGTAGAAGGTGTCGATCGCGACGCTGCGCTCGGTGTTGATGCGGGCGAAGGTGGTGTCGAAACCGTGGTCGGAGATCGCCTTCACCAGCCGGTAGAGCAGGCCAATCTGGTCGTGGGCCTGGACCTCGACAATGATGCGGTCGAGCGTTGGCTCGTGATAAACCTCGACGGTCGGGGGAAAGGCGGCGGGCTGCGCGGAGGCGGTGGTCGTGTAGCGCGTGGCCTCGGCGAATTTTTTCGCCTGCGCGGTGATGTCGGGCAGCAGGTCGCGATTGTTGACCAGGGCCTCCTCGACGGTGCGGGCAAAGGTGTCCATCGCCTTCTGGTTTTGCACGACGCCGCGGCCGGGCTCGACGACGTGGAAGGTGTCGATGGCGATGTGGTCGGAGCGGGTGGTGATCCGGGCGGAGAGGATGCTCAGGCCGGCGACACTGAAGGCGCCGGCGAGCTTGTAGAAGAGGCCGGCCCGATCCCAGGTGACCACGTGCACGGTGGTGTAGCTGCGGTTGATGTCGTCCTGCCATTCGATGACGGGCCGCAGCGCCCCGAGCGAGTCGGCGGTGGAGATGGAATGGAGCAGCCGGTTGACCATCTGGATGTGCAGTGTGATCTCGGGCGCGTCGGCCTGGATGAAATAGCGCTCGGGGAGGAGATTGAAATGCGCCGTGATCTCATCCGGACTGATGCCGGGGATGGTCTGGGCGATGAGCGTCTGGCGGGTCATTTCAATGCGTTCCTGGAGGCGGGTGTCGACCTTGTCGCCGAGGGTCAGGCGTTCGAGCGTGGTGTCGAACAGGCGCCGGTGGAGGGAGTTCTTGTAGCCATTCCAAAGGCCGGTGGCTGTGCCGCGGGCGTCACAGTAGGTGTGGACGTAGAGATAGCGGAGCCGGTCGGCGTCACCGACCAATTCGGCGAAGGTGGCAGAAGTCTGGGGGTCATCCAGATCATGCTTCAGCCAGAACCGTGCCATCGTCAGGTGGTTTTTGATGATGAAATTGATGGTCTCGCGGCTGCCGGCGTCGATCCCCAGGCGGTCGAGCACCGGGCCGGCGATGGCCACGCCGGATTCCGCATGGCCCTGGATGCCCTCGCCCTTGCCGATGTCGTGCAGTAACAGGATGAGATAGAGGAGGGCGGGGTGGGCGGTCTTGCGGAGTTCGGCGCGGTAACTTTCGGCGCCGGAGTCGGCGGCGATAAAGATGGTGTCGAGCTCGCGCATGGCGCTGAGCGTGTGGATGTCCGCCGTGTAACGGTGGTAATACTCGTGCTGCACCAGGCAGTCGAGCGGGGCGAACTCGGGCAGGAACCGGCTGAGCACGCCGAGTTCATGCATCAGGGCCAGGGGTGGGTATACCTGGCCGGACTCCTCCAGCAGCGTGAGGAAACTGAGATTGGCGTCGCGCGAGGCGATGACTTTTTTGGTGATGAGCCGGAGGGAGCCGCGGATCAGCGCGGCCAGGTCCACATCGGGCACGCAGCCGAGCTGCTGGCAGTGGCGGAAGACACGGATGAGGCGGACGGGATCCTCCTTGAAGACGTTGGGGTTCTCGGCGGCGAGCTCGCGGCCGCGCAGGAGGAAGCCGTCGAGGCGCTTGGTGCGGTCGGCGCGACGGGCGAGGAGAATGTTCTTGAGCGAACCGACGAGACTCGGGCCGGCGGTGATGGTGAGGGCCAGCCGTTGCTCGATGACTTTTGAAGTCCGGTAGATGGCCTGTGCGTGGCCGTAATAATCCTGCATGAAGGCTTCCACGCGGGCTAGGACGGCCTTTTGGGGATAACCGAGGTGCGCGGCGAGTATGGGCTGCGTCTCCAGGTTGAGCACATCGGTGGGGTGCTTGCTCATGTAGTGGAGCTCGTGGCGCACGCGGAGCAGGAAGTGGTAGCCGTGCTGGAAGGCGCGAAGCTCGGCGGGTTGCAGGTATTTTTGCTGCTCGAGCTCGTCCATCCGCGAGATGCCGAGGCGGACGCGGGCCATCCAGAGGGCGTTCTGGTAGTCGCGCAGGCCGCCGACGCCGTTCTTGATATCGGGTTCCTGCATGAAGACGGTGTCGCCGTGCTGCGCGCGGCGGCTGGCCTGGTCGCCGAGGCGGGCGGCGATGTAGCCCTTGGGGTCGTCGCTGAGGTAATGTTTGCGGTAGGTCTCTGCGAAGTTCTCGTAGAGCGTCTCGGTCCCGGCGATGAGGCGCGATTCAAGCAGCGCGGTCTTGGTCTTGATGTCGCGGGCGGCTTCGGAGAACACCTCGTTGAGCGTGCGTGTGGAATGGCCGATCTTGAGCTTCAGATCCCAGAGCGGGTAGAGGACGGCGTTGGAGAGGTGCTCCTGGAATTTCCCGAGATCCTTCACATTGGACGGGTAGAGGAACATCACGTCCACATCGCTCAGCGGGCTGAGTTCGCTCCGACCGTAGCCCCCGAGGGCGATCAGGCAGGCGGGGGTGGGCGGCTCGCCGTGGGCCTGGCGCCAGCTGGCGAGCGCGGCGGCAAACAGCGGCTGCAGCAGGCGGTCAATGCGGCGAGCGAGGGCCTGCGCGATCTTGTGGCCGGGTTCCCCCGCGCGATGGCGCTGGTGGATGCGTTCGCTCTCGGCGGCGAGGTAGGCCTTGCAGGCGGACAGCCGCTCGGCGGGAGGGCTGTCACTGGTGAAAGCGGGGAGCAGGCGGGCGGTGGGTTTGGCGCGGCCGGACATGGGTGCGGTTCAGCTGAGCAGTGGCATCTCCCGGGGAAAAGCTGGAAATGCGCCGTCAGCGTCCGAAAATGCGGAAAAATAATCTGGTTGACGGGCAATTCCCGGGCCGAATACTCCGCCTCTCTCTGCGGGAGTAGCTCAGTTGGTAGAGCACCACCTTGCCAAGGTGGACGTCGAGAGTTCGAGTCTCTTCTCCCGCTCCATTTCACAAAAGCCGCCGCCTCAAACCGGCGGCTTTTGGCTTTCCGGCAGCGAGTTGCGTTGGATCGGCGAATAGGGCGGGGTGATTTTTTGCTTTCGCCCGCCGACCTGCGCGGCTTGGCTGGTTCCACCCATGAAGCGGAGCCTCCAACTCACCGGTGCCGGCCTCTTGGTGGGGTTGATCGCCCTCCAGTTTGTGCCCGTGCTGCGGAATGCCGGCCCGGCCGAGGGGCCGTCGTCTTTGGTCGCGACTCAACCGGTGCCGGCCGGGGTGCAGGCCATTCTCCGGCGGGCCTGCTATGACTGCCATTCGAACTTCACGAAATATCCCTGGTATGCCGCCGTGCAGCCGGTCGGCTGGTGGCTCAACGATCATGTGACCGAGGGCAAGGCTGAGCTGAACTTCTCCGAGTTTGCCACCTACAGCACCAAGCGCGCCGTCCGCAAGCTGCGCTCCACCGCCGACGAGGTGCGGGAGAGGCACATGCCGCTCAAATCCTACCTGTTCGCGCATTCCGAGGCGAAACTGACCGATGCCGATGTCGTCACGCTCACCAACTGGGCCGAGGAGCTGGCCGACGAGGTCGAGTCCCGCTGACCACGCTGTGCCGTAACCGCTTCAACCGCCCGTCCGTCTCCCCAGCTTCAACCCACCATGAAATCCCAGCTCCGCCTCCTCGCCACCCTCCTCGCCCTCATCGCTGCTGCTCCGTTTGCCCTGGCAGCCGAATCCGCCCCCGCCACTCCGGCGGCGCCGAAGGAGAAGAAACCCGAGACCGAGCTCAGCCAGAAGATGGACAAGATGAACGGGGCCTTCCGCAAGCTCCGCCGCCAGGCCGGTGATGTGACCAAGAACGGCGACTCGCTCGAGCAGATCGCCATCTTGCGCGAATATGCCGAAGCCTCGATCAAGCTCGAGCCCTACAAGGCAGGAGAAGTGCCGGCCGGCGACCGGGCCAAACTGGTCGAGGGCTACCAGGCCAAGATGAAAGAATTTCAGTCGGGCGTCGCGAAACTTGAGGCTGCCTTCAAGGCCGGACAGAACGAGGAGGCCGCCAAACTCGTGCAGGAACTCGGCAGCATCCAGAAAGCGGGCCACAAGGAATACAAATCGAAGTCGCTCGACCACTGAGCGGTAAGCCCGCAGCCCGGTGTCTGGCTCCCGCCAGCCCGGGGTTTCTCCAGACCGGCCGCCCGGCAAACAAAAACCGCTGTCCCTCAGCGGTTTTTTTGTTATCCCGTTTGGCGTGAAAGCCTCCGAATTTTTCGCCCTGCCCCCGTCGCTGGCCCGGTTCGCCGCGTTTTTTCCCGCCGCCACCACCCCGTGGGAGTGGATGAAGCAGGTCGGCACCGCCCTGGAGGGCATCGAGGCCAATCCCGCCGGCCCGAAGATCCCGCCGGGGGTGCACATCGAGGGCAAGGTCTGGCTCCACGCCTCGGTCAAGCTGCCGCCTTACGCCGTCATCCAGGGCCCCGCTTACATCGGGGCCAACACCCAGATTCGCCCCGGCGCGTTCATCCGCGGCAACGTCATCGTCGGCGAGAACTGCGTCCTCGGCAACTCCAGCGAGTTCAAGAACTGCCTGCTACTCGACGGCGTGCAGGCCGCGCACTTCAACTACGTGGGCGATTCGCTGCTCGGCAACGGCGCGCACCTCGGCGCCGGCGTCATCTGCTCCAACCTCCGCCTAGACCAGGGCGAAGTCACGGTGCGCCTGCTGAACGGCACCATCGGCACCGGCCTGAAAAAGTTTGGCGCCGTGATCGGCGACCGGGCCGAGATCGGCTGCAACGCCGTGCTCAATCCCGGCTCGCTCATCGGCCCGCGCGCGCTGGTGATGCCCTGCACGGCCTTCAGCGGCTACGTGGCCGCCAACACCGTCGCCCGCACGCGACACGCCATCACGACCATGCCGCGACGGGACTGAGCTGAAAATCATTCTCGTTCTCTTGCTCATTCTCGTTCTCTCTATCCGATCCTTCGAGAAAGATTTCGATTAAGAGAACGAGAACGACTCACCACCCGACATGCCCCGCATTCTCACCGGCATCACGCCCTCCGGCACCCTGCACATCGGTAACTATTTCGGCGCCATGCGCCCGGCCATCGAGTTGCAGGCCGGCGGCGACGCCTACTACTTCATCGCCGACTACCACTCGATGACGGCGATCACCGACGCGAAGGAGCGCCGCGGCTTCACCCAGGGTATCGCCCTCGACTGGCTCGCCTGCGGCCTCGACCCGGCCAAGGCCGTCTTCTGGCGCCAGAGCGACATCCCCGAGGTCTGTGAACTCATGTGGCTGATCGGCTCGCTCACGCCCATGGGCCTGCTCGAGCGCGCACACAGCTACAAGGACAAGACCGCCAAGGGCATCGAGGCCAACCTCGGCCTCTTCTCCTATCCGGTGCTCATGGCGGCCGACATCATCCTCTTCGACACGAACATCGTGCCCGTCGGCAAGGACCAGAAGCAGCACCTCGAGATGACGCGCGACATCGCGATCAAGTTCAACCACGCCTACGGTGAGACCTTCATCATCCCCGAGGAGCGCATCAGCGAGTCGCTCGCCGTCATCCCCGGCCTCGATGGCCAGAAGATGTCCAAGAGCTACGGCAACACGATCGAGATCTTCGGCGACGAGAAGATACTCCGCAAAAAAATCATGGGCATCGTCATGGACTCACGCACGCCCGCCGAGCCCAAGCCCGACGCCGACAAGAACCTCGCCGTGCAGCTCCTGAAACTCTTCGCCCCGAAGGACGTCGCCGCCGACTATGAGAACCGCCTGTGCGCCGGCGGCCTCGGCTATGGTGACCTGAAGAAGGCACTGTTCGAGCACTACTGGAATTTCTTCGCTCCGTATCGCGCCAAGCGCGCCGAGCTCGCGGCCAATCCCGATTATGTCGAGAAAGTGCTGCGCGATGGCGCCGAGCGCGCCCGTGCCGTGGCCGCGAAGACCATGGCCCGCGCCCGGAAGAACTGCGGCCTGAGATAGTAGGAATCTCCGCTACATGAGCAGCGAGAAGCCAAAGGTTAAGTTTTCTGGGCTCATTATTGGGACGATCATTGCAGGTGGATTCGCCTATATTGCTAACGACTACAAAATCGGCGGCGCGATTTTCGCGGGATATATTTTGGGAGTCGTCATCGGCTTAGAAAGCAGACGCTAATTCTTGAGGCAGTTGGGTGGGTCTTGGGAGTCGGGGTAGCAACTTGACGCCTCACGCCTGACGGCTAGCTTCCCGGCATGAAATACAGCGTGACACTCGTGGAGTCCGAGGAAGGTTGGGCCGTCTGGTGCGATACACTCCCAGGTTGCTGCTCGCAGGGGGCCACGCGGGAGGAGGCCATCGCCTGTATCAAAGAAGCCATCGCCGAATATCAGGAGGCCAAGGCAGCGGTTAACGAAGCTGAATTTGGGGTGCGTTCCGTTCAGCACGAAACGGTCACGGTCTGAGTCATGCCGAAGCTACCCGGCATCGGACAGAAGGATGCGGTGCGGGTTTTGGAAAAACGCGGCTTCCAGGTCGTGCGGCAAGGCAAGCATATCACCTTGTCGAACGGTGCCGTCATGGTGCAGGTGCCACGGCACAACGTCATTAACGCCTACACGATGGGCTACATCGCCAAGGTGGCAGGACTTACTCCAGAGCAGTTCCGCGAATTGCTTTGACTAGAGCGTGTTTGCCTCGAGCCGGCGACATTCGGAGATTGGCTGGGGGTGTTACATTAGGCCGCGGGGTTGACTCGGCGAAGTCGGCCGGTATCTCCGTGGCATGCTACCGCCCGACTCGCTACCGCCCGCCGGCGATCTGCTGGCGGGGCAACACGCGGACCTCGATCGCGAGGAGCACGAACTGATGCGCCTGAAACTCGCTGTGCCGGACTGGCTGCGCGACAATCCCGGCCTTTGCCTGACGTTGATCTACCTGTTCGCCTCCGTGGTCGGCGTGATTTTCCACTCCCGGCTGCTCAAGCGCTTCGGTTTCGACGTCCTCGAGTTCTCCGAGACCTCGGATTTTCTGATGGTGGTGGTGCGCGAGCCGCTGGCCGTGGCGCTGGCGCTGCTGGGCGTTCCCTTCTACCTAGTCTATGGGGCGGCCACGGAACGGGCGAGCGGGTGGGTGCGGCGGAAGACAAACTGGCTGCGCGCCACGCCCGAGAAACGGCGGAAGTCCCTCGACGACCTGCGCCGGATGCGTCCGTGGATCCAAGCCGGCTTCATCTGCGCCTGGGCGGTCGTCTTTGTGCAGTATTATTCCCTCTGGCGGTCGCGACAGATCCGGGCGGGCGATTTCCGGAAGGTCACCGTGCACTACAAGACCGACTCGCCGGTCCCCGGCGGCGGCTTGAGCGCCGAAGGGCTGGCCGTGATCGGCACCACCTCGCGGTATGTGTTTTTCTATGATCCGGCCACCAAGCGCTCCGAGGTGGTGCCGCTGGATGCGATCGCGACGCTGCGCCGGACCGTCGGACCGTTGCAGATCGCGCATCAACAGCAACAGCCCGCGGTCACGATTTCGTTCAACCTCGCGCCGGGCGTCTCGCTTTCCGAAGCGGTTGAAGC
>DAORVZ010000043.1:0-8752 GCA_035434005.1 Lacunisphaera sp. | reverse complement strand
AGGGCGGAACGGTGGGCGTTATGAACACGTTTGGTGATCTGCCATGACCGATACCGCCACCGCGGCGCCGGCTGTGCCGCGCATGAAGCAGCGCTACAACGACGAGATCCGGGCCCAGCTCAAGGAGACCCTCGGTCTCGACAACATCATGCAGGTCCCGGGCCTCGAGAAGATCGTCCTCAAGGGGGTGAGCCCGAACGGCGCGCCGGTCCGGGCCTGCACGTCGGCGAGTGCGACGCCCGGGTGCAGCTCAATCAAGGCGAGGCCGCCGCCGGGCTTCACCTCGAACACACAGAGATCGGTGATGATGAGGCTGACGACGCCTTTGCCGGTGATCGGCAGCGAGCACTGCTTCAAAATCTTCGGACTGCCGTCCTTCGCGCAGTGCTCCATGACGGCGACCACACGACGCACGCCGGCGACGAGGTCCATCGCGCCGCCGGGGCCCTTCACCATCTTGCCCGGCACCATCCAGTTCGCGATGTCACCGTTGTCGGCGACCTCGAGCGCGCCAAGAATCGACAGGTCGATGTGCCCGCCGCGGATCATCGCGAAGGAATCGGCGCTGGAGAAAAATGCCGAGCCGGGGATCGTCGAGATCGTCTGCTTGCCGGCGTTGATCAGATCGGCGTCGACCTGGTCGTCCGTCGGGAACGGCCCGATGCCGAGCAGGCCGTTCTCGGACTGCAGCGTGACGTTCATGCCTTTCGGGATGAAGTTGGCCACGAGCGTCGGAATGCCGATGCCGAGATTCACATAATAGCCGTCGCGGAGTTCCTGCGCGGCGCGCTTGGCCATCAGCTCGCGGATGGGCGTCTCCTTTTTCGAGGCCGCCGCGCCTTGCACGGTGCGGAATTCGATGCGCTTCTCGTAATTCACTCCCTGGATGATGCGGTCCACATAGATGCCCGGCGTGTGGATGTCATCTGGCGCGAGCTCCCCCACTTCGACGAGCTGCTCGACCTCGGCGACGCAGACCCGGCCGCAGGTGGCGATCATCGGGTTGAAATTCCGCGCGGTCTTCCGGAAGACGAGGTTGCCGGACTTGTCGCCTTTCCAAGCCTTCACGAGCGAGACGTCCGCCTTGATGCCCGGCTCGAGCACGTATTCCTTGCCGTCGAAAGTTTTCGTTTCCTTGCCCTCGGCCAGCTTTGTGCCGAAGGCGGTGCGCGTGTAGAAACCCGGGATGCCCGCACCGCCAGCGCGCAGACGCTCGGCCAGCGTCCCCTGAGGGATGAGTTCGAGTTCGAGTTCGCCCGCCAGCACCTGGCGCTCGAACTCCTTGTTCTCGCCCACATAGGAGGCCATGACCTTCTTCACCTGCCGCGCCGTGAGCAGGACGCCCATGCCGAAGCCATCCACGCCGGCGTTGTTGCCGACGATGGTCAGGCCCTTCACGCCGCTGTCCCGCAGGGCGGTGATCAGGTTTTCCGGGATGCCGCAGAGGCCGAAACCACCGGCGGCGATGGTCATGTCGTCATGCAAGAGGCCCGCGAGGGCGGCGGTGGCGTGGGGGTAGACTTTGCTCATGGATTCAAAACTCGTCACAGAGGTCACGGAGGGATCACAGAGTGCACGGAGTTTCCCAACCTCCGTGGCCTCTGTGATAACTCCGTGTTCTCTGTGACAAAATCATGGAATTTCCACGCACACGGCCAGGCCCTCGCCGCCGCCGATGCAGATGGCGGCGACGCCGCGCTTGAGGCCGCGCTCCTGCAGCGCGGCGATGAGGGTCACGAGGATCCGCGCGCCGCTGGCGCCGATGGGATGACCGAGCGCGATGGCACCGCCGCGAACGTTGACCTTGTTGTGCGCAACGCCGAGTTCCGCCATGAACGCCATCGGCACAACGGCGAAGGCCTCGTTCACCTCCCAGAGATCGACATCGGAAACCTTCCAGCCGGCGGCCTTGAGCGCCGCCTGCGTGGCCTGCACGGGCGCGGTGGTGAACCAGACCGGATCCTGCGCGTGGGCGCCGAAGCCGGCGAGGCGCGCGATGGGCTTCAGGCCCCTCGCCTTGGCGGTGTCGGCGGTCGCAAGCACGAGCGCGGCGGCGCCGTCGTTGATCGAGGAGGCGTTGGCCGGCGTGATCGTGCCGTCCTTCTGGAAGGCGGGCTTCAGCGTCGGGATCTTGTCGTATTTCACCTTCGCCGGGCCCTCGTCGTGCTCGACCTTGGTGACATTGCCCTTGGCGTCCGTGGACTCGAAGGGCGTGATCTCCGCAGCGAACCTGCCGTCCTTCTGGGCGGCGTTTGCGCGCTTGAACGACTCGATGGCGTAGGCGTCCTGTTGCTCGCGGGTGAACTTGTATTTCGCGGCGCACTGCTCGGCGCAGTTGCCCATGTGGATGTTGTTATACGGATCCCACAGGCCGTCGGTGATCATCGAGTCGATCACCTGCTGGTGGCCGATGCGGAAGCCGTCGCGTGCCTTCGGCAGGAGATACGGCGCGAGCGTCATGTTCTCCATGCCGCCGGCGACATAGAGCGAGCCGGCACCGGCGGCGAGACCGTGCGCCGCTTGCATGACGGTCTGCAGGCCGGAGCCGCAGACCTTGTGGACAGTCACGCAGCGCACGGACTGTGGCAGACCCGCGCCGAGCGCGGCCTGGCGCGCGGGCGCCTGGCCGATCCCGGCCTGCAGCACGTTGCCCATGAGGCAGTCGGTGATGTCAGCGGGGTTCACGCCGGCCCGGGCGATGGCTCCCTTGATGGCGGCGGCGCCGAGCTTCGGTGCGGGCACGCCGGCAAAGGCGCCTTGGAAGGCCCCGATAGGCGTGCGGGTGGCGGAGAGGATAACTATTTCAGTCATTTTGGGGTTTTGAACTCACCACGAAGGCACGAAGATCACGAAGAATGGAATGGGGGCATAACTTCGTGTGCTTCGTGCCTTCGTGGTGAATAATCAGGTGGGCCGCTTGATTTCGAACAGCTCGGTGGTGCGGGTGTAGTAGTTGCCGCCCATGCGACCGATGGTGTCGAGCTTGCGGGGATCGATGGCGCCGTCGGTGATAACCGAGTTGCTGACGTGAGCGCAGAGGACGGTGCCGAACACGACGTTGCCCGCCAGCGGCCCTTCGCCGATGCGGATGATGCGGTCGAGCCTGCACTCGAACGACACGGGCGACACGGCGACGCGCGGCGGCTTGACCAGCGTGGACGGCGTAGTGGCGATGTTAAAATGCTCGAACTCGCTCTCGCCGTGCGGCAGCGGGGCGGAGGTGAGGTTCATCGGCTCGCGCAGGGCGTAGGGCACGACGTTGACGACGAACTCCGGCACCTGCTCGACGTTGAGAACGCTGTCCTTCACCTTGCCGGTGCGGTCGTTGGCGCCGGTGAACATCAGGGTCGGCGGGCTGGCGCAGATGCCCTGGAAAAACGAGAACGGCGCGAGGTTCGTCCGGCCGGCGGCTGAGATGGTGGAGACCCAGGCGATGGGCCGCGGGTTGATCGCGTTGATCAGCCACGGGTAGGATTCGCGCGGCGGGAGCTTTTGAAAATCGATGATCATGCGATGAAGTAGTGAGCAGCGGGTAGTGAGAAGCGAGTAGACGAAGGAAGCAAACCTTGGAGATGCCCACTACTCGCTACTCGATGCTCGCTACTGGCTGGTTTATCCCAGCCACGACAGCGGATAGTTCGGGTCGTCCATCGCCAGCGCCTCGGCGGTCAGCTCAAGCGGATACTGCGTGTCGAACATCACGGCGAGTTCCTCGGTGCGCTGCGCGGCCATGCTGGCGAGCGTCGTGCCGGGATGCGGACCGTGCGGGATGCCTTGCGGGTGCAGCGTGAACGAGCCGGGCTCGACGCCCTTGCGCGAGCCGAACTGGCCGCGCACGTAGAAGAGCACCTCGTCGGCCTCGGTGTTGTCGTGCGCCCACGGCACCTTGATGGCCTCGGGGTGGTGGTCGAGGTAGCGCGGCGCGAAGGTGCACATGACGAAACCGCGCATCTCGAAGGTCTGGTGCACCGGCGGCGGCAGGTGAACCGTCCCGGTCAACGGCTCAAAATCGTTCGCATTGAACGTGAATGGGTAGAGATAGCCGTCCCAGCCGACGACATCGTGCGGGTGGCTCGCCATGACGTTGCGCGTGAAACGGTGCCGATCCTTCGTCAGGATCGCGAAGTCGCCTTCCTGATCCTGCGCGATGATCTCGGTCGGCCCGTGGAAGTCGCGCTCGCTGTAGGGCGCGCCCATGCGGATCTGGCCTTCTTTGTGCAGGTAGCGCTCGGGGAGGCGGACGGGGTGCGTGGACTCGATGATGAGGTAGTCCTCCTTGGCGATGTCGTCGGGCACGAGCCGGTAGATGGTGCCGCGCGGGATGACGATGTAGTCGTCCTGCCGGTAGCGGAGCCGGCCGTATTGCGACTCGAGCCAGCCGCCGCCGGCCCAGACAAAGATCACGTCGTCGCTCTGGCCGTTGCGGTAGAAGTCATATCCCTGGTCCATCGCCGTCGCCGGGCGGCAGCGGTAGGCGCCGATGTCGGCGTTGAACATGAGCGGCACGCGGCCGGTGTAGGGATCGCCCGCGCGCGCCATTGCCGCGGATTTCAGGTGGTGGTGGCGCAACGGGGTGGGCGCGCCGGGCTTGAGCGAAAATTCCTTGAACCGCTCGACGCTCTTCACGCGCGTCGGCGGCTTCAGGTGATACATGATCGCGTAGGCACGGTCGAAGCCCTCGGTCGTGACGACGTGCTCGTAGTGCAGGCCCTCGCCCTTGTAGCTCGCGGCGGGGTCGCGCGGAAACTTGAGGTGGTGCTTTCGTGGCAGCGCGCCGAGCTGGAGGTATTGGGGCATGACGGGAGGGGTTAAAGTGAGAGTGAGAGTGAAAGTGAGGGGATCAGCAAGAGTGCGTCAGGGAGCACTTTCACTGTCACTTTCACACTCACTCAAAGCGTTCCACGCTTTGCCTGCTCGCGCTCGATGGCCTCGAACAGCGCGCGAAAGTTGCCCTCGCCGAAGCCGATCGAGCGGCCGCGCCGCTGGATGACCTCGAAGAACAGCGTCGGCCGCGCGAACACGCACTTGGTGAAAAGCTGGAGCAGGTAGCCCTCCTCGTTGTCGCGATCAACGAGGATCTTGAGCTTCTTCAGGTCGGCCTTGTTTTCCTGGATCCGGCCGACGCGCGCGTCGAACTCGCCGTCGTAGTAGCTGTCCGGCACGTCGAGGAACTCCTGGCCCATCCTCCGCATCTCGTCGATCGTCGCGGTGATGTCGGGTGTGAGCAGGGCGATGTGCTGGACGCCGGCGCCGTTGTATTGGTCGAGAAACTCCTGAATCTGCGAGTTGGCGGACGAGGGCTCGTTGATCGGCAGCTTCACCCAGCCGTCAGTCGAGCTGACGACCTTCGACATGAGCGCGGAGCGGCCGGTGTTGATGTCGAAGTGCATGAACAGGTCGAAGCCGAACACCTGCTCGTAGTAGGTCACCCACTCGTCCATGCGCTCTACGTTGGCGACGACGTGGTCAATCATGGCGAAGTTGATCTCGCGGTCGTCGATGCCGCCGGGGACGTTGACGAAGCCGGGCATGAATTCGCCGCGGCCCGGACGCTCGACGAGGCTGTGGATCGTGTCGCCATACGCGCCGATGGCCGCGTGGACGATGTTGGCGTCCTCATAGAGCCCGCGCACGGCGTTCGCCCCGCGGCGCTGCGCCTCGGCGAAGGCGTGTTTGGCGTCCTTCACCTTGAAGGCCACATCGCGCACGCCGCAGCCGTGTTTCTCCAGGTGCGCGCGAAGGAAATCCGCCTCCGGGCCCGCGCCCTGCGGCTCGCTGACGACGAAGTTGACGCGGCCCTGGCCGACGACGTGCGCGCGGCGGCCGGGCAAGCCGGTCGAGTTGTCGCCGTAGGCACGCGTGCTCATGCCGTATTTCTGCACGAAGAAATCGCGCCACTGGTCGGCGCTGTCCACGTAGAACTCGATGTGGTCGAAGCCGCGCAGACCGAGCGGATTGATGCCGGTTTTGCGCTCAACGGGTTTGTCAAAAAAAGTGCGGCTCATGTGTGGGTCGGCCCGTAGACAGGCTGTTAAGATTGGGCCACTCTATCCGCTTAACCTGCCCGCGACCATACGCCGGACGGAGTAAACGGGCCTTGCCGAGTGAAAGTGAAAGTGAGAGTGAAAGTGCGCGCCGCCGGGTCGGGATGCGTGGGAGCACCCTCCCCTCTCACTTTCACTCCCACTTTCCACCCATGCCCCACCCCAACGTCCACATCCCCCTTCTGGACCATGTGCTCGCCATGCTGGAGGACGTGCCCGTTGGCTTGCTCCTGCTCGACGCCGCCGCCCGGCCGCTCTGGTTCAATGACGAGGCCACGCGCGCCTGCGCGGTGTGGAACCATGGCGAGCGGCCCGCCGCCGCCCTGCGCGCGCGCAACGCCTTTCGCGTGCCCGAGGCGCTGCTGGCCGCCTGCCAGGAACTGCGCGCCAGCCCGGTGCCGACCAAGGTCGTCAGCGACAACACCCGCGGGCTGCACGCCCGCATCAAGCTCCACACCGCGCCGGGCGAGCTCACGCCGGCTTATCACATCCAGCTCGACTACCGCCGCCCGCGCGGCGACCGGGACCGCCCGCTCTCTCCCGGTGCCGTGGCACTGCTCGCCCGGTTGACCGAGCGCGAACGCGAGGTCGCCATGCGCGTGCGCGAGGGCCTGCGCACGACGGAGATCGCCACCGAGCTGCGCCGCAGCCCCCTGACCATCAAGACCCAACTCGCCGCCATCTTCGGCAAGCTCAACGTCCGCGGCCGCACCCGCGTCGCCGCGCTGCTCAATCGCTGAGGCCCGGGCGTGACAACGACGGCCGGGCCTGTCTTGCTGAGCGCCACACCCGCATGAGAGCCATCAAGTCGACCGGCATATCGGAGGAAAAATTCGGCCTGTGGCTGCGCCGCGAGCTGCGCCGCGCCGTCAAACTCGGCCTTATCCTGCTGGTGGCCGGCACCGGGCTGGTGTGGGGCCTGACCGCGACCTCGCCGACCACCGCCGCCGGCTGGGCCGAATTCAACTACCGGCTGTCCGCCGCCGCACTCGACGAGCATCCGGTGGCGCTGGTCCGCACCTTCGCCACGCGATTGCGCGAGAGCGAATACGGCTGGCGCCCGCTTAGCTTCACCGCCCCTTTCAATGTCACCGCCGCCCAGGAAGCACTGCGGCGGGATTATCCCGAGGTGACTGGCGTGTTCGACGGCGTGCCGCAGGTGCCGCGCGCCACCCGGCTGCGCGCGGCCAACCCGGCGCTCTACGAGCAGCGCCTCGCCGCCTACCTCCAGCGCCACGACCGGATCCAGTCGGGCCGCTTCACCAGTCTCTACGACCGGGATGACAGGTTTTCCGCGCCCGACGCCAACGTGCAACTCGGCCTCTTCGCGACCAAGCTGTTTGGGCTGGCGGACGCCCTTGCCCACACCATTGGCACCATCTTTGGGAGCGGCACCGCCGGCGTGTTCCTCTTCGGCACCGTGCTGGCCCTGTCGGCGGCACCGCTCTGGCGTTCGCGCCGCCCGGCGCGCACCTGGCTCAAGCTCCTGGCCTGGCCCACGCTGGCCAGCACCCTCGTCTGGGCCGCCATCATCGTCATGGCGACGGCGTCCGCGCTGTTCGGCGGGCTGACGCCAAACACTTCCGCCCTCGCGTTTTTTGCCTCGCTGCCCCTGCTCTCGACGCTTGCGAAGTTGCCGCTGCATCTCGCCGAAACCCTCGTGAGCCCGACGTCACCTCCGCGCAAGTGGGACGGGATTGACCGCCGCAAACCCCGTCCACCCGAGACCAAGTCCGGTGATACCGCCCCACCCCTCGGCGGGGCGTGAATCCCAGGAGCCGCGAGGGCCACCAGACCCTCAGACTCTTTGCCTAGCCCTTTAGGAGTAATTGGCCGCTTCGGGGTCGATTCGCCACCAGAACACGGCAAAGTGCCGCCATGCAGAATACCCCCGCCCACTCTGAAACCCCGACCGGCGCCGACGACCCGCGCTGCATCCCCCACAAACTCACCGCCCCGCTGCCGGTTGGCGCGGAGTGCCCCTACCCGGCCTACACTGCCGACGAACAGGATGTGTGGCGCACACTCTATGACCGGATGGAGGCCCTCCTGCCCGGCCGCGCGGCCAATGAATTCCTCCTCGGTCTGCTCGCCCTCGATCTCGAGAAACACCGCATCCCCGCCCTCGCCGATGTCTCGCGCAAGCTGTCGGCCGCCACGAACTGGCAGATCGCCCGCACCCCGGGCCTGCTCGACGCGCACGATTTTTTCTCCTATCTCGCGCGCCGCATCTTCCCCTGCACCGATTACATCCGCGCGCGGCATGAGCTCGACTATACGCCGGCCCCCGACTGCTTCCACGACATCTTCGGCCACACGCCGATGATCATGCACCCCCGCTTCGCCAACTTTTACCAGAAGATCGGCCAGGCCGCGCTCGCCTGCACTGACCCCGCCGTCGAGGAGGGCCTGACGCGCATCTACTGGTTCACGGTCGAGTTCGGCCTGATCCAAAATTCCGGCGGCCCGCGCATCTACGGCAACGGCATCATCTCCTCCTCCGGCGAGACCCGGCATTCGCTCACCGACAAGGTGAAGAAGGTGCCCTACCGGCCCGAGACGCTCGCCGCGCAGCCCTACGACATCTGGCACTTCCAGGAGACGCTTTTCGTCATCGAGTCCTTCGACCAGTTGGAGGCGGAGTTCAGCCGCTGGGCGCGCGACCACCGGCTGCTCTGAGGCAGCTCAATCCGCCGGCATGGATTCCA
>DAORVZ010000042.1:0-8775 GCA_035434005.1 Lacunisphaera sp. | reverse complement strand
CCCGCTACTGCCCGAGCATCGAGGACAAATTCGTTCGCTTCGCCGACAAGCCTCGCCACCTGCTCTTCCTTGAGCCGGAAGGCCGGAACACGAACGAATATTACATCAACGGCCTGTCCACGAGCCTGCCCTTCGATATCCAGCTGGATCTGGTTCACAGCATCCCGGGCTTGGAGCAGGCCCAGCTACTTCGGCCGGCCTATGCGGTGGAATACGACTTTGCGCCACCGACCCAGTTGTTTCCCTCACTGGAGTCGCGCAAGGTCGAGAATCTCTTTCTGGCCGGCCAAATCAACGGCACCTCCGGTTATGAGGAAGCCGCCGCTCAAGGTCTGATCGCCGGCGTTAATGCCGCCGCGAAGGCGAGGGGAGCGCCACCGCTGATCATCAAGCGCCATGAAGCCTACATCGGTGTCCTCATCGACGATCTGGTCACCAAGGGCACGACCGAGCCTTATCGCATGTTCACAAGCCGCGCCGAGCATCGCCTGCTCTTCAATCACGGCAGTGCGGAACTCCGGCTTTTTAAACACTCGGAATCGCATAATCTTTTATCTGTTAGTCGTTTGTCAATGATTTTTAGGAAGAAAAGTCGTGTCGCGCACTGGGAAAATATGCTAGAAACCTCCATGACCGTTGGTGGCTCCTGGGCGACGGCGATTCGCCGCGACAAGGATGCGATCGTCCTGCCGCCAGAATTTGCGGCGGAAGCGAAGGAGGTGAGGGAAGAGGTCCTGTATCGCGTTTGCTACCGCGGTTACCTCGACCGCGAGCGTCGCCAGGTCGAGAAGCTCAAGGATGTCGAAAAAATTCGGATCCCACCCACTCTCGACTATCTCGCCATACCCGGCCTGCGCCGGGAGAGCGCGCTGAAGCTCCATCAACTCCGCCCCGAGAACCTCGGGCACGCCGGGCGAATCAGCGGCGTCAACCCGGCGGATATCAGCATACTGATGGTGCGGATTGCCGCCCAGCGCGCAGAAAAATCCTGAGCTCTTGCGGCCACCGCTTGGCGCTCGCGCAAAGCCAGTGTGTGCTTCGGGATTGCGCCGGCGCGACGGTTCGCGCCTATGGGGCGGTGCCCGCCAACTCTGAATTTCTTGCCCGCGTCACGGCGCGACGCGACGCGCTGCATGCCGATTTGGCGAAATTACTGCCGCCGCACCAACCGATGGTCTGGGAGATAGGCTCGGGCCACGGGCACTTTCTCGTCCAATATGCACAGGCGTTCCCGGAAAGATTTTGCGTCGGTGTGGATATCATTCGCGACCGGCTGAACCGGAGCGGCAAGAAACGTGACCGCGCGCGCCTGATAAATTGCCATTTCGTGCAGGCCGAGGCCCGCGAGTTTTTAGACGCCTTGCCGACAGGTATAACCCTCCAGGAGGTCTGGATTCTCTTTCCCGACCCCTGGCCGAAAAAGCGACACCACAAGAACCGCATCCTCCAGGCCGGTTTCCTAGAGTCGCTGGCCAGCCGGGCAGGGGAGGGCGCCCGACTCTATTTCAGGACTGACCACACGGAATATTACCAGGCCGCTGCGGCGGCTTTTTCCGATTTGAAGACCTGGCGCATCGATCCGGCGGCTCTCTGGCCCTTGGAACAGGTGACCGTATTTCAGGCGCGGGCCCCCTCTTACCAATCGCTGGTGGCGATCAGGACATCACATCCAGCCACACCAAGAGAAACAACTGTCCCAGAGCCGCCACCCCCAACAGGCCCCAAGTTACCTGCATGAAGACATTGTGTGCGAGCTTGCGTTCGCCATTGGCGCGGAGCGGTGGCGCGGTCCGGGCAAGCAGGTCACGTGAGGCGGTATCCATCATTTACAATTGGCCCGATTCCCCGCGGAGAAGCAAGTAAGCTTCCTCATTAGTTCAGGCCGAACCGGACACCGGATAGGCTAATTGTGCGGTTCCCCGTATGTTTTGTCGTTTCAGGAGTTGACGCTTTTGCGGGCAAAAACCTACTTAGTTGGGCTCCACTCAGCAGTCCTGCCCGGAAATCCGATGTCCCTCGCCAAGAAATTCTTCAGCTCTGTCGCGGCCCTCAGCCTCGCGACCTCCGCTTTTGCGGAAGGCGTGTCCCCAAAGGCCTCGGTGCTTTTCGATCTCGGCGGCGGCTGGCGCATTACCAACAGCATGCTGACGGGTTGGATGATCTCTCTCGTCATCATCACCCTGATCCTCTGGGCCGTCCGCCAGCCCAAGCTTCTCCCCGGCAAGGCCCAATCAGTGTTCGAGTCCGTGCTAGAAGCTCTGCGCGACCTGTTTGAACCCATCGTCGGCAAAAAGGCCTTCCCAGCCGTCTTCCCGCTGCTCGTCACCCTCTTCCTCTTCATTCTCATCCAGAATTGGTCCGGCCTGCTTCCGGGTGTCGGCACAGTCGGCATGGGCCACACCGATGCGGAAGGTCATTTCCACCTGACCCAGCCATTCGTCCGCCCGTTCACCGCCGATTTCAACAGCACTATCGCGCTCGCCCTCGTCTCCTTCGGTGCCTTCCTGATCATCATCTTCAAGTATGCCGGCCCGAAGCTCATCCTCTGGGACCTGTTCGGCAACAAGGCCGACAAGAAGGAAACCCCCGGCTGGCTCTATCCCATCCTCTCACTCGTGTTCCTGGCGGTTGGCCTCATCGAGGTGTTCTCCATCTCGATCCGCCCCTTCACCCTCTCGGTTCGCCTCTTCGGCAACGTCTTCGGCGGCGAAAACCTGCTCCACGGCACCAGCTTTTTTCCGGTCTTCTATTTCATGGAGCTCCTCGTTGGCCTGATCCAGGCGACGGTCTTCACGCTCCTCTCGGCCGTCTATGTCGGCCTCATCTGCAACCACGGCGATGATCACGACCACGAGCATGCGGCGGACGGCCACGCGGAGGCGCCCCACTGAGCATTTACCGTCGGGAGCGTGCCATTGATGTGCGCACGGCGGCCACCACAACCAAACAAAACAAACACCACCATGTATCCCCTCCTCGCTGAAATCACCGGCAACATCGCCAGCGCGTTCGGTCTCCTCGGCGCCGCCATCGGCGTCGGCCTGATCGGCACCAAAGCCGCCGAGTCCGTCGGCCGCAACCCCGGCGCCTCCGGCAAGATCCTCGTCCAGGCCATCATCGGCATGGCGCTCGCCGAAGGTCTCGGCATCCTCGCGCTGTTCCTCGCCAAGTAAGCTCCTGTTTCAACCGGCGGCGCGCGCCGACAACGCCGCGCCGCCCTCCCTTTTCCGACCCCACTCCCTCCCGCCATGCTCCCTCTCTTCATCGCCGTTACTGATGCCGCCCACGCCGCCGGCGACGCCTCCATCGTTGAGAAGTTCGGCATCGAGTGGCACTACATCGTCTGGCAGATCGCCAGCTTCCTGATCCTCTTCGGCGTCCTCTACAAGTTCGGCATCAAGCCCACCATCGCCACGATGGAGGCGCGCAACCAGAAGATCGGCGACGGCCTCAAGCACGCCGCGGAGATGCAGGCCAAGCTCGCCGCCTCGCACTCGGAAAGCGCCACCCTCATCAAGGCCGCCCAGATCGAAGCCGCCAAACTCGTCGACGAGGCCCGCAAGGCCGCCAAGGAATTTGGCGACAAGCAGCAGGCTGACGCCATCACCCGCGCCGCCGACACGCTCGCGAAGACCCAGCAGGCGATCGAGCTCGAGCACAAAAAGATGCTCGACCAGGCCCGCGGCGAAATCGCCCGCCTCGTCGTCAAGACCACCGAGCAGGTCCTCGCCAAGAAGCTCACCGACGCTGATCGCGCCGCCTACAACGAGGCCGCGACCAAGGAACTCGCCGTCCGCTGAATTTTAGCCTCATGCGCGCTGACAAAAAGACCAAGACCCTCGCCAAACAACTCTTCCGGCTGAGTGTCGTCAACGGCACGGTCTCAGCCGAGCAGGTCGCCGGCGTCCTCGGCTGGATCGAGAAAAACTCTCCGCGCCACGTCCTCACGCTGCTCAAGCTCTACCGCGGCTACATCACGGCGGAGCTGGCAAAATCCCGCGCCCTCGTCGAGCACGCCGGTCCCGTCACAGACGCCACCCTGAAGATGATCGAGGGGGCCATGACCCAGAAATACCACCGCGTCGTCACCGCCACCGCCAAGGCAAACCCGCAACTACTCGCCGGCCTCCGGGTTCGCGTCGGCTCCGACGTCTATGAGTCCTCCGTCGCCGGGCAGCTCGCCACCCTCTCCGTCTAATCTCCGCTTCCGCTCTTACAGCCACCCCCTAACACTTCCCACCGCGCCATGAGCAACGTCATCGACCAAATCGAACAGCAGATCGCCAAGCTTTCCAGCAAGGCCGTCAAGAAGAACACCGGCACCATCCGCTCCGTCGCCGACGGCGTGGCCAAACTCGATGGCCTCTCGGACGTCATGTATAACGAGATGGTGCAGTTCCCCGGCGGCGCCATCGGCATCGCGCTCAACCTTGAGGAAGACGAGGTCGGCTGCGTCGTCCTTGGCGACGTCGCCCAGCTGAAGGAAGGCGACGAGGTCTCCACCACCGGCAAGCTCCTCTCCGTCCCCGTCGGCCGCGCCCTCCTCGGCCGCGTGGTTGACGCCCTCGGCCGCCCCGTCGACGGCAAGGGCCCGATCGATGCCAAGGAATCCTACCCGGTCGAGAAAATCGCCCCCGGCATCATGGTCCGCAAGTCCGTCAACCAGCCGCTCTTCACCGGCATCATGGCCATTGATTCCATGATCCCGATCGGCCGCGGCCAGCGCGAGCTCATCATCGGTGATCGCGGCACGGGCAAGACCACCATCTGCATCGACACCATCATCAATCAGGGCCGCATCAACAAGGTCGGCCTCGCTTCCGGCGACAAGAACTTCCGCCCGGTTTACTCCATCTACGTCGCCGTCGGCCAGAAGCAGTCGAACGTCGTCCGCACCATCTCCGCCCTCGAGGCTGCCGGCGCGCTCGAATACACCGTCATCGTCTCCGCCACCGCCGCCGACAACCCCGCCAACCAATACCTCGCCCCGTTCTCCGGCGCCTCCATCGGCGAGTGGTTCATGGAAAACGGCATGGATGCGCTCATCGTCTACGACGATCTCTCCAAGCACGCCGTCGCCTACCGCCAGATCTCGCTCATCCTGAAACGCCCCTCCGGCCGCGAGGCTTATCCGGGCGACGTGTTCTATCTCCACTCCCGTCTCCTCGAACGCGCCGCGCGCCTCGACGGCAAGGGCTCGCTCACCGCGCTGCCCGTCATCGAAACCCAGGCCGGCGACGTCTCCGCCTACATCCCGACCAACGTCATCTCGATCACCGACGGCCAGATCTTCCTCGAGACCGATCTCTTCAACCAGGGCATCCGCCCGGCCGTGTCCGTCGGCCTCTCCGTCTCCCGCGTCGGCTCCTCCGCTCAGGTCAAGGTCACCAAGCAGGTCGGCGGCAAGCTCAAGGGCGAGCTCGCCCAATTCCGCGAGCTGGCGGCCTTCGCCCAATTCGGCTCCGACCTCGACGCCAAGACCAAGGCCCAGCTCGAGCGCGGCGCCCGCATCGTCGAACTCTTCAAGCAGCCCCAGCTCAATCCGCTCGCGATCGAGGTGCAGGCCTCGATCCTGTGGGCCCTCCAGAAAAACTATTTCGATTCGATCGAGGTGAAACACATCGTCACCGCGGCAAACTCCCTGAAGGACCACCTCACCACCCGCCAGTCCGGCCTCCTCACCAAGATCCGCAACGAAGCCAAGCTCACCGACGAGATCGAGGCCGGCTTGAAGGCCGGTGTCGACGAGTGGAAAGCCACCTTCGCCGCCAAGAAGTAATCATCCAGTAGCCAGCATCGAGTAGCGAGTATCGAGCATCACACAGCGATAACTCAAAACCCTACTCTCTACTCTCTACCCACTACTCGCTACTAATCCATGGCCTCCCTCCGCGACATCCGCCGACGCATCAAGTCGGTCAAGAACACTCGCCAGATCACCAAGGCCATGGAGCTCGTGGCCGCATCGAAGATGCGGAAAGCTCAGACGGCCGCCCTCGCCGGCCGCGCTTATGCCAACCTCATGGCCGACATGCTCGCCGCCCTCGCCGGCCGCGTGGAGACGATCCTCGAGCATCCGTTCATAGCCCCGCGCGAGGTGAAGACCCGCGGCATCCTGTTGGTCACCTCGGACAAGGGCCTGTGCGGTCCCCTCAACACGAATCTTTTCAAGCTCGTCACCGACATCAAGACGCCAGCCAAATTCGTCGTCATCGGCCGCAAGGGCGCGCAGTTCATCGCCCGCACCAGGCGCGACCTCGTCGCCGACTTCACTGTCTCCGACCGCGTGGCCTTCGCCGAAGTGAAACCCGTCGTGGAATTCATGGTGAAGCTCTACCTCGAGGGCACCATTGATACCATCGAGGTCGTTTACCCCCGCTTCAAAAACACCCTCGTGCAGGAGCCCATGGTCCGCCCACTCCTGCCGCTCACCAATGTCCGCGAATTCATCGCCCAGAACCGCACCGGCGGCGACGGCGTGAAATTCGCCGACGATCGCGACATGCTCTTCGAGCCCGACGCCCAAAGCGTGCTCGAGGCCCTGCTGCCCTTCTACGTCAACCGCTGGGTTTACCAGATGATCCTCAGCGCCAAGGCCTCCGAGCACTCCTCGCGCATGGTCGCGATGAAGACCGCGAAGGACAACGCCACGAAGCTGATCGGCGACCTCTCTCTCGAATACAACAAGGCCCGCCAGGCCGGCATCACGCAGGAAATCCTCGAGATCGCCGCCGCGTCCTTCAGCTCCACCTGATCCCTTTACTCACCCCCGACCCGTTTAAGTCATGAGCAACACTGGCAAAATCGTCCAAGTCATCGGTGCCGTCGTCGACGTGCAATTCGCCGAGAACTCCATCCCGCCCATTTATCAGGCCCTGACCGTTGACTTCACCGTCTCTGGCAAGAAGGAGCGTCTCACGCTGGAGGTGCAGCAGCACCTTGGCGACGGCGTCGCCCGCACCATCGCGATGTCCTCCTCCGAGGGCCTCGTGCGCGGCATGGCCGTCGCCGACACCGGCGCCCCGATCTCGGTGCCCGTCGGCGAAGGCGTCCTCGGCCGCATCTTCGACGTCACCGGCACCCCCGTAGACGGCAAGGGCCCTGTCGCCTTCACCAAGAAATACCCGATCCACCGCTCGCCGCCGGCACTCGCCGACCAGAACACCAAGTCCGAGATCCTTGAGACCGGCATCAAGGTCATTGATCTCATCTGCCCCTTCATCAAGGGCGGCAAGGCGGGCGCCTTCGGCGGCGCCGGCGTCGGCAAGACCGTCGTCATTCTCGAGCTCATCAACAACATCGCCAAGGCCCACGGCGGTTACTCCGTGTTTGCGGGCGTCGGCGAGCGCTCCCGCGAGGGCAACGATCTCTACCACGAAATGTCCGACGCCGGCGTCATCAACCAGCAGGACCTCAGCAAGTCCAAGGTCGCGCTGGTCTACGGCCAGATGAACGAGCCGCCGGGCGCCCGCATGCGCGTCGCCCTCTCGGCCCTCGCGATGACCGAGTATTTCCGCGACGAGAAGAACCAGGACGTGCTCCTGTTCGTCGACAACATCTTCCGCTTCTCGCAGGCCGGTTCCGAGGTGTCCGCGCTCCTCGGCCGCTCGCCCTCCGCGGTGGGTTACCAGCCGACGCTCTCCAACGAGATGGGCATCCTCCAGGAGCGCATCACCTCGACCAAGAAGGGCTCCATCACCTCCGTGCAGGCCGTCTACGTGCCCGCCGACGATTTGACCGACCCCGCGCCGGCCAACACGTTCGCGCACCTTGACTCCACGATCGTGCTCGAGCGCTCCATCGCCGAACTCGGCATCTATCCTGCGGTCGACCCGCTCGCCTCAGTCTCGAAGGCCCTCCAGCCCGACATCGTCGGCGAGGAACACTACAAGGTCGCCCGCGAAGTCCAGCGCGTCCTCCAGCGCTACAAGGACCTTCAGGATATCATCGCCATTCTCGGCCTCGATGAACTATCCCCCGAGGACAAGCAGACCGTTTACCGCGCCCGCAAGATCCAGCGTCTCCTCTCGCAACCCTTCGCGGTCGCCGAGGTATTCACCGGCACGCCGGGCAAATACGTCCCCGTCAAGGAGACCGTCCGCGGCTTCAAGATGATCCTCGACGGCGAACTCGATCACGTCGCCGAGGGCGACTTCTACATGAAGGGCGGCATCGACGAGGTCATCGCGGCCTCGCAGAAGAAGTAACCTGGAGTAGCGAGCATCGAGTAGCGACTAGCGAGCATCTCAAGCCAGCCACACACCCGCCCACGACTACTCTCTACTCGCTACTAAGCATCCCATGCCTCTCACCCTCGAAATCGTCACCCCGGAAGCCAAGGTGTATTCCGACACCATCGACTCCGTCGTCGTCCCGACAGTTCAGGGCGAGATCGGTATTCTCCCCGGCCACATCCCGCTGCTCACTCAGGTCGAGCACGGCGAACTCCGCGTCACCAAGGGCACGGCCACCTCGTTCCTCGCGGTCGGCGGCGGTTTCGCCCAGATCGACGGCGACCGCGTGCGCGTCCTCGCCGAACACGCGATCACCGAGGAGAAGATCGATGAGAACGCCGTCGAAGCCGCGCTCAAGAAGGCCGAGCTGGAACTTTCCGCAGCTAAGGACATGGATCCGCAGCAATACGAGCACCTCCAGAGCCTCGTGCGCTATTCCGGCGTCCAGCTCGCCGTCAAACGCCGCCGCCGCTAATTTCTCGCCCCAGGCTAAACCGCCACGGTGGTTTGACCCGGGGCCTTTTTCTGCTTCTGTTCTGAT
>DAORVZ010000041.1:0-8807 GCA_035434005.1 Lacunisphaera sp. | reverse complement strand
CCTTGTCGAAGAGTTGCTGGAGGATGGCGCGCACGACCGTTTTGTGCCGCGGTTCGGTGGTGCGGATGAAGTCGTCGTTTGATATGTTGAGCTTGGGCAGCAGGGCCCGGAACTCGGCGCTGACCTCGTCCACGAACTGCTGCGGAGGGATGCCGCGCTTTTTGGCTCTCGCCTGCACTTTCTGCCCGTGCTCGTCCACACCGGTGAGAAAATGCACCTGATCCCCCATCTGCCGCCGGAAGCGCGCAATGACGTCCGTCAGCACCTTTTCGTAGGCATGGCCCAGGTGCGGCGAACCGTTCGCATAGTCGATGGCGGTCGTGATGTAGCAGGACGGCATAAAAGGGTCAAAAACCTACCTGCCGGCGGGCGTTTGTCGAAGGTTTTGACGCGCTCGCCTCCCGCCCCCTAATCTGCACGCTGAAAGTCACCCGCATGAACCTTACCAACCGCACGCTCGGCCTGGCCTTGCTGTTTCTGCTGCTCTTCCTGGGGGCGACCGTCACGCTCCAGTGGTGGCTGCGCCGGGAGACCCGCCTATTGCAGGGTGTTGCCGTGGCAGAGACCCGGGAGCGCCTAAACCGCGCCGTGGGCGTGAGCGGCCGGGCGCCGGAAAGCTGGGATGCCGCGTTTCAGCGCGAGCTGGGTGCCATGCTCGGCGGGAGCATTGAGCTTTCCCGCAGCAACCAGGCCGCAGTCCCTGGCTCCAAGGAGGCGGCGCTGACGTTCACCGAGGAGCTGGCCACGGCCCCGGGTTGGTGGGTGCGCGTATCCTTCGCCCCGCCCGCCCTGCTGAAGGCTCAATTGCTCCACCAGCGCGTGCTGGCCGTGATCATCCTGCTTTCGCTGCTGCTGGCGCTGGTGCCGCTGCTCCTCCTGATCGTGGCGGCCCGGCGCCATCCGGCCGGCGAGGCCGGCAGCCGCGCGCCCTGGAGTGCAGCCCGTGCCCAAGCCGTCGGCCTCGAGCACTTGGCAAGAATTTCCCATGAACGCGGCACGGCGTTGGCCGAGGAACATGGAGCCCGCGTGCGGGCCGAGGAAGACCTCCAAGTGAACCGTTCCTTGCTGGGCCACTCGGTGGCCGAGCGCGTCCGCCTCGGCCGCGAGCTGCATGACAACATCTGCCAGACGCTTTACGCCGTCTGCCTGACCCTGGAGAGCGTCCAGAAACGATCCGCCCTGGTTCCCGAGCTGAAGTCCCGCTTCGAGCACTGCATGACGGAGCTGCGCCGCCTCAATCGCGAGGTGCGGGCCTTTCTGGAGGAACTCGAGCCTACCCGCGTCACCAACCAGACCTTCACCGGCGCGCTCAACGAGCTGGTCGGCACGCTCACCGCCGGGCGCGAGGTGCGGATCGAGCAGCGCATCGACGAGGAGGCGGTGGCCTTGATCACCCCGATCCATCTCGCCGAGATCATGAACATCCTCCGGGAGGCGATGAGCAACAGCCTCCGTCACGGCCACGCGCAGCACATCACCGTGTTGGCCGGAAGGAGCGACCAAGCCGTGGCGCTCGCCGTGCAGGACGACGGTCGGGGATTTGTCCCGCAGCCCGGCGGCTCGCCCGGCCACGGCCTGGGCAACATGCAGGCGCGCGCCGCCGCGCTCGGCGGCAGCCTGCGCATCGAGTCCGCGGAGGGAAAAGGGACTCGCGTTTTGCTGACCCTCCCGGTTGCGTCGCCCGCATGAACGCCTCCCCGAGCACCCGCCTGATCCGCGTGCTGCTGATCGACGACAGCCCGATCATCCGACTCGGCCTGCGGAGCGCTTTGGAAGATTGCCCGGACATCCAGATTGTCGGCGAAGCCGGTTCGTCGGCCGAGGGTCTCGCCGCAGTCGCGAAGCACAAGCCCGACATCGCGCTGCTCGATCTTCACCTGCCCGACAAGGATGGCGTGACCACCTGCCGGGAAATCAAGAAATCCCGCCCGCAGACCCAGGTGCTCATCCTCACTTCCAGCAGCCACGAGCGCAATCTGCAGGAGGCGATGAGCGCCGGCGCGCTGGGGTATCTGCTCAAGGACAACAACGCCGCCACGCTCGCCAGCGCCCTGCGCTCTGTCGCGGGCGGCCAGCCCGTGCTCGATCCGTCGCTGGCCGGCCAGGTGCTCAACCTCGTGAAGCACCGCGGCGAGAAAACCGCCGCAGCCAAACTCAGCCAATTGTCCCCGCAGGAACGCCGGGTCGTCGCACTGCTGGCGGATGGGCTCACCAACAAGGAAATCGGCGACCGGCTGGGTTTGACCGAGAAAACGGTGAAAAACTATCTCGCCACCATCTTCACGAAGCTGGACATCACCCGCCGCTCCCAAGCCGCCGCCCTCTATGTCGAAGCCGCCCGGATAGACGGGCCGTGAACGGCCGGAGCCGCCACAATATTGTGCAATAGAGGCCAAAGCCTCTGGCCAAACCAGAGGCCAATGCCAAAGGCTTAGTGCTATTCGTATTCAGGCAGGGATCAGGCATACTGGTGCCGCAATGGAGCACCACCCATCCTGTTCGCTACCACCGTCCGGCCCTGCGCCCGACTGCGCCCCGGGCGCCGCGTCAATTCCCGCCCCGCGCCTGCTCCGTGGGCCCCACACGCGGCATCAGCGCGGTCTCACCCTCGTTGAGGTCATGGTCTCGCTCGCCCTGATGGCGACGGTGATGCTCGGCTTCATTGGCACCTTCATCCAATCGCGACGGACGACGGAGACCAGCGTGCTACATGCCGCCTGCACCAGTGTAGTCTACGGACTCATCGAACAGATCAAACAATTGGAATATTCCGAGCTCCTGCCCAATCAGGTGGTCGATCCCACGGATGCCGCAGCGACTCCCGCTCCCAACGTGCGCGTCCGCATCAACCAGAACACGGTCAAATGGCTGCAGGTGGTCTACACGCCGGTTCTCGGTGATGGCAGTGCCGACACTCCCAAGGGCCCCGTCACGACACCTGCGGCCAACGCCTCCGCCACCGGCGTGGGAGCCGACGGCTCCAACGCCATCGACAATTGGATCGGTGCCATCCCGCTCTCCACCGTGACCGGCTCCATGTCCCAGCAGATCAACCTGAATCTCTGGATTTGGATCGATGAAATCCCGGACACCCATGTCACCGAGGTGAAGAAGATCACCGTCGTCTACACCTACTCTTTTGAAGACGGCGCGGCCACCCGCACGGTGCGCGACCGCGAAGTCTTTCTCCGCAGCCGCTTCGACAAATGAAAACCAACCCCTCCCTTCGTCCGGCCGGCGCCGGCTTCACGCTGGTCGAGGTCATGATCAGCATGACCATCGTCGTGATGGTGCTGGGCATGGCGATGAGCACCTTCCTCTTCGGACTGCGCGCCATGTATAAGGACACACAGCGCCTGGCCACCAACGCCAGCCTGCGCGCCTTCACGGCGCAGATCACCAAGGAAACCCTCGACGCCTCGACCTTCTACCTGTTCGACTATTACACCAAGCTGGACACCTCGGTGAATGTGACCACCGACCCCATCTACCCGGCAGGCCCGGAGATTGATTCAGCCGATAACGACTACGACAAGTGGATCGCCCACGGTGATTGCATCGTCCTGGTGACGCAGACTTCACTCTACCGCAACACCGACATCCGGCAAATCCGCGTGTATTACCGCGTCACGACCAACCAAGCGGGGGTCAACGCGGAGGCCCCGGTTCGCTATTATGAGACCGCCGACTGGGGCGAGGGCACGTCCGGCGCAGGAAACGGCCACGCCTTCAGCGGCATCGCGGCCGAGTTGAGCGCGATCAACCTGAATGCCAATCCAAGCCGCGCCGGGTCGCGCCTGCTGAATGCCCGCAGCAAGGGCCGCGCGGTGCCCGTCAGCCCGGTGACCGGCACTTATCCCAATGGCCCGTATAATTCTGGCGACCTCTACCCCATCTTCTCGACCGAATCCCCCACCTCCGTGCCCTCCGATGGGTTCATCTCCATCAACGTCGAGTTCATCAACGGCACCACGGTGAACAACATGCTCTCGAGCAGTAGTTTCAACTACACCATCTCCCCCCGGAAATAACCCGCCATGCACACCTCCCAACATTCCTCCGGAAAGCGCCCTTCACGCCAAAAGGCCTCCGCCTTGCTCACTGTCGTCATGCTCACCGCCATGATGGCGTTGCTCACCGCCAGCATGCTGTCCTACAGCGTAAACGAGCGGCGCGGCAATGAGCGCAACCGCCTCATCCTGCGCGCCAAGAACATGTCCGAGAACATCGCCCTCTACTCGGCCGAGCAGCTCATCCCAAAGCTCAACCGCATGGGCTCCGCCCCGGTCGGCATGTTTCCTTGGTCGGGCTCGAGTGGCAATCGTATCTATATGCCGCCAGGCAGCATCCTTAATACCTCGTTCACCAGCAGCTCCGTCGGCATGGAGATGCGCGCCGCCATTGAGAGTGCCTCGCCCTATGTGTTGGTCAACGATGTCACCAGCCCCAACAACGGCCTGCAGGTCAGCACCGCTAAGATTCCCATCATTTCCAAGGCTACCGCCAGCCACCCCAGCATGGGCTCTGTCAGCTCCTATGCCGAGCAGGACATGCAGCTTAGCCTCACGCCGCTCTTCCAGTTCGGCATTTTCTACAATATGGATCTGGAGCTCTTTCCCGGCCAGAACATGACCATCGCCGGTCCCGTCCACACGAACAATAGGCTCACCGCGCGGGGCGAGCAGGGCGGCTCCGCCATAGTCACCTTCACCAGCCGTGTCACCGCCGCCGGCGGCCTCTATGCTGACGGCCAGATGAAGGCCACCTACATCAAGCGCCCTGGCGACACCTCGGCCGGGGCCGGTGGCACCGGGGCGGTTTACTACACACCCGTGTCCGGCGCTGCGGTCAACCTGAAGTCCTCCGGCGGCGTCTGGCGCGATCATAAGTATGGCGTGGCGACGGAATCCACCACCACCCAGAACCAATTCCGCACCTTCACCAACACGACCTATGGTGGCAATGTCCGCACCAACGCCCACGGCGTCTCCAAGCTCGAGCTCCCCGGCATCGGCTCCTACAACGAAGTCAACCTTCCCACCACCCCCGAGGACGACCGCGACAGCGGCCGCCAGCTCATCGAGCCGCGCAATCCCTTCAAATGGAACAATTCGACCGGGACCTGGGACGCCACCACCGACAGCCCAGCCACGCGGGAACTCAAAATCGCCCGCAAGGCCGGCCTCTACATCCTCGTCAATCCCGACAATGACACCCGCACGGGCCAACTGCCCGACGGCACCGACCAACCCATTTTGCCCCGCTCCTACCGCTCGTGGCTGAACATCATCAATGGCGATGGCACCCATACCCTCCGCGAAGTAGTGCTGCCCGGCCAGCCCTCCTACGGCCACAATGACGGCGGCACCGCCGGCTCCACCGCCCTCCTCATGGCCGACGACACCATGTATAGCAACGTCCTGCCCAATCGCTACACCACGGGCACGGTGGTCGGCAGCAACCAAGTGCTGCGCATCCCCCAGACCGTCTATCACGTGGGCCGCGACTATCTCATCAACAATGCCGGCGGTTATGCCATCGGCGCCACCGACCTGGCCCTCGACACCGGCACCGGTCTCATCCGCGCCGGGGATACGGTTGTGATAGGGACTTCCCAATACCTGGTGGTCGCCGACCAGTCCGCCGCCGGAGTAATCAAATTGGCCACTCCGGGTCTGCGGGCGGCGGTCGTGGACAACGCCCCGGTCACCGTCTCTCGCTTTGGTGTAGTCGGCACTGCGGCCGGCGGCACTAATTTCCTATTGGTCGGCGCTCACGCGTTGGGTGCCACCACGCTCAATGTGGACAACACGACCACCCAGACCGTGCTGCCCGGCAATTCGGTGGTTATCGGAACGAACAAATATCTGGTCACCAGCACTCCCACTGCGTTTCCGGCCGCCACCACCATCGCCATCACCATCTCTCCGCCCGGTCTCCGCGTGGCGGCGGCGGACAACACACCCGTCGTCACCCAAACCACCAGTTGCTCACTCGGCACAGCCAAGAGCTACCAGACCGCCTTCGCCTATGCCGCTGGCCTCAATAAGCTGATGCTTGATACCGGCGTCGGCACCATCGAGCCCGGCAACCGCCTCTACATCGAGGGCAACACCTATCTCGTCACCGTGTTGCCCACGGGCGCGGTTTCCTCCGGCGAGGTCAGCATCATCCCGGCGCTCACCGCCGCCATCGCCGACGATACCCTGGTGACAGTGGATCCCCTCCCCAACACCGGCTACGCCATGACCGGCGGCTCGGATGACAATTTTCCGGCCGAGGCCGCGACGCAGCCCTACCCGGCCGACGCCTTCTTCTTCGACGCCCGCCGCGCCAACGGCAATGTCGGCCGCAACTCCAACATCGCCGGCGGCACCGCGCGCAGCACCGCCAACTACCGGCCGCGAGCGATCGCCAAGATCGATTTCGACATGGCCCGCTTCAAGATGATGTTCAGTCGCGTGGTGTCCGCCGCCACCACAAGCACCGGCTACAACACGGGCGCGCCGGTGGCAGGCAACTGGGCCAGCTCCATCTTCAATGCCGCCGGAGCCCCCGTCGCGCTCGACCTCGGCACCGACGCCGATCTGGCCGCTGCCTTCACCTACACCGTGTTTCCGGTAACCGGCACGGCCGCCCAGATCAACCGGCCCGATCCGTTCCAGCTCTACTACACCCCTGACTATCTCACCCCGAGCACCCCCGGCCTCGTCCCTCCCGACCCCCGCACCCTGATCGTCCCGGCCGCCGACCTCGCTCTGGCCTGGTATGATGGCATCGCCATCTACATCCAATCCGTGGATGCCAAACGCCGCGCCCAGACCCTCGTGGCCGGCAAGAACGACCGGGTTGATTCCGGTGTCCGTCTAATCAACGGCCGCGGACCCGCCGCCAGCTACACCACCGCCACCAAGACCGGTTTCACCTTCGTGACCAATGACGCCGCCTACATCATCGGCCACTTCAACGCCGACGGCACGATTGACAGCTCGTCGACCGATACCGGCTCCGGGTCGCCCAATTTCTACGGCGGCTTCAGTGCCACCTATCCCGATTCGGCCAATGAGAAACTGGCCTCCGTCATGGCCGACGCCATCACGCTGTTGTCCCAGCCGACCTTCAGCAGTTCCAGCACCCCTTACTTCCAGACCAACGGTTGGAACGATGCCGTCAGCGCCTTCCGTATCACGAATAGCAGCTGGGTGAACACCTGGGATACGGCGGCCCCGAGCAGTTCCAATCAATACGAAGGCCTCGGCACGGATGCCACGGGCATCAAGCCTGGCGCTCTGCCCACAAGCAGCACCCCCGGCACCGGCGGGGCGACCCTCTGGAAAACCAAATTGCCGCCGCCGATTGCCACGGAGTTCTCCACGGCCCTGCTCATGGGCATGATCCCCAGCAACCACAACGCCACCGGGCTCACCGACCGCCCCCCCATCAGCGCCGCCAATGCCCAATACAGCGGCGGAGCGCACAATTTCCCCCGGCTGATTGAGGACTGGCACTCCGATATGGATACAAGCATCACCAGCAATGCCTCCCTCTTTATCCGTGGCTCGATGGTCGCACTCTTCGAGAGCCGCGTGGCCATGGAGGCATGGAACATCCGCTGCTACGCCGCCCCCAACCGCTTCTGGGGTCTCCATTACGGCTTCAGCACCGCCAACCACGACATCCCGCTCGAGCCCCTGGTGATTGGCGCCGATCGCCTCGGCTTCCGCGAGCTCTCCGCCTCGGATTACACCATCCGCAAGGCTTTCATCGAGAGCCTCCCGACCATCCCCTAGGCGCAGCCACGGCGCCACCAATCCGCCAAAGCCAGCCACGCGCGTCCGCGGTGGCTGGTTTTGGTTTTCACCCCCGCCGCGAGCTCGGCATAGGTCCGGTCAAACCCCTCCGGCACAAAAAGCGGATCATAGCCAAATCCCTGGCCACCGACCGGCTCCCCGCACAACCGGCCCGGGCACCGGCCCTCGAACACCTGTTCCGCTCCCCCCGGCCCCAACAGCACCAACACACAGGTGAAATGGGCACCGCGTTGATCCGGCGGCACGGCGCGCATCACAGCCACCAGTTTGGCCAGATTGGCCGCGCTGTCACCGGCCGGCCCGGCAAAATAGGCTGACTCCACCCCCGGCGCGCCGCACAAGGCGTCCACGCACAGCCCGCTGTCGTCAGCCAGCACCCACGCATCCGCCGGTAGCACCGCCTTGAGGGCGAGGGCCTTTTTGCGGGCATTGCCCTTGAAGGTGCCGGTGTCCTCCACCACGGGTGGCATCTGGGCGGTCGCGATCATCTTCACCTCCAAACCCGATTCGTCCGCCAGCCGCTGGAATTCCTGCACCTTGTGCGCGTTGCCGGTCGCCAGATGGATGCCCCTTGGGTTCATGCCGGTCCGTTCACTTTCACTCTCATTTTCGCTTCCGCCCTCACTGGCCGTAGAGTTTCCGGGTGAAAGTCGCCTCGTCCACGAACATTTTCTCCGGATACTTCACGAAACCGCGCATCAGAGAGTCGTCGCCCAGCACCTCGTGCCGCACCTGGGTGAGCCGGATGGCATGGTCGAGGGTCTCCGTGCGCAGACCACGCAGGATGCCCTTGCCCTTCTCGTCCGCGAAGAGCACCGGGGCATGATAGGTGAACAGATAGTCGAGCTCGCGCATCTGCAGCGCCTCGCTCAGCAACTGGGCCCCGCCCTCGAAAAACACCCCGGTGATGCCCTCTGCAGCGCAGCGCGCCCGGAAGTCAGCGAATGTCACCTTCGTAGACTGGCCAGGCAACACCCACACCTTGACGCCCAGCGC